>USFW01000006.1 GCA_900553985.1 uncultured Clostridium sp. | reverse complement strand
TCTCTCACTCAGACCCCTTCATACTTCAGGTACCGTGAGCATTCCTCATTCGAAACCCTAACCAATTCTATTTTTCATTCCAATCGAACGTCAAAAATCTAAAAAAATCATAAGTATAAACTATTTCGAGCTACTCTACAATAAAAACTAAAACTAGTGGTTGATGGCATTTTGTAAAAGTATTTTTGAAAAATTATTTATTTATAAATAATTTTATGATAGGATATAAATTATAAATTGTATAGGAGGTACTTTGGGATGAAAGATATGAATATTTCAAAAGAAATTAAATATATAGGAGCAAGTGATGAAAATATAAAGTTATTTGAAAATCAATATGTATTAGAAAATGGAATGAGTTATAACTCATATGTAATAAAAGACGAGAAAAATGTAATATTAGATACAATAGATGAAAGACTAACCAAAGAGTGGCTTAAAAACTTAGAAGAAACATTAGATGGGGAAGAGCCAGATTATTTAGTAGTTTCTCATATGGAACCAGACCATGCATATAATATTGGTTTAATTGCTGAAAAGTATCCTAAAATGAAAATAGTAGGAAATCAAATTACATTTAATATGCTTAATAATTTTTTTGACATAGATTTTTCTAATAGAAAGTTTGTGGTTATGGAAGGTGATGTACTAGATATAGGAAAACATAAATTACAATTTTTCATGGCGCCAATGGTACATTGGCCAGAAGTAATGGTAACATATGAACAAACAGAAAAAATATTATTTTCAGCAGATGCATTTGGTAAATTTGGTTCATTAAATATAGACGAAGAATGGGATTGTGAAGCAAGAAGATATTATTTTGGAATAGTTGGAAAATATGGAATGCAAGTACAAGCTTTATTAAAAAAATTAGAAAATTTAGATATAAAAATGACTTGTCCTTTACATGGACCAATATTGAAAGAAAATTTACAATATTATATTAATAAATATGATATATGGAGTAAATATGAACCAGAAGAAGAGGGAATATATATAGCGTGTGCATCAATACATGGAAACACATTAAAAGTAGCAAATGAGATGAAAAAGATATTAGAAGAAAACGGAGCAAAAAAAGTAGTATTAGGAAATTTAGCAACAGAAGATTGGGCAGAAGCAGTAGAAGATGCATTTAGATATTCGCATTTAATAGTAGCAGCTTCAAGCTATAATACAGGAGTATTTCCTCCAATGAGACATTTTTTAGAACATCTAAAAGATAGAAATTATCAAAACAGAACAGTTGCAATAATAGAAAATGGCTCTTGGGCACCATCAGCAGGAAAATGTATGAAAAATATGTTACAGGGAATGAAAGATATAAATGTACTAGAAAATGTTGTAACAATAAAGTCAACAATGAAAGAGGAAAATAGAGAGCAATTAAAAGAAATGGCAAAAGAGATTTTAGAAAAATAAAAGAATTTTTTTAAATCTCTAGTGTTGAGAGATTTTTTTTGACATGATTTTGGGGTCAGAGACAAAAATCATGTCAAAAAAAAATTTATTTGAAAAGTCATATAAAAATATTAAAGAATGTTTGGATATCATAAAGAAGTCATGACTTTTGTCTCCGACCCCAAAATCATGACTCCAAAGTCAAGCTAAAAAATAATCTTTATTTCAAATTTTTCCTTCTAAGTTGCCCACAGGCAGCGTCAATATCTGAGCCTAATTCTCGTCTTATTGTAGCAACTATTCCATGGTCATTCAAATAATCTCTAAATTTCATGATATTCTCATTTGAACTTTTCATATAAGCACCATTTTCAATTTTATTTATAGGAATTAAATTAACATGGCATATCATACCTTTGAGAAGTTTTACTAATCGTTTAGCATCTTCTAAATTATCATTATTTTCCTTAGCAAGAGCATATTCAAAAGATATTCTTCTATGAGTTTTTTCTATATAGTCTCTACAAGCTTGTAATAATTCTTCTAATTTATAAGCATCATTAACCGGCATCATTTGACTTCTTTGTTCATTTGTAGTAGCATGTAAGGAAATTGATAATGTACATTGTATATTTTCTTCTGCTAGTTTATATATTTTAGGAACTAAACCACTTGTAGAAATACTAATATGTCTAGCACCAATATTTAAACCTTTAGGATTATTAATTATTCTAATAGCTCCAACAACATTATCATAATTATCTAATGGTTCACCAATACCCATAAATACTATATTGGATATTCGTATATTTTCATCCCTTTCAACAGCCATTATTTGTTCAACAATTTCTCCAGTAGATAAGTTTCTAATAAAGGGAATACCCGTTGATGCACAAAATTTACATCCCATTTTACAACCAATTTGGGAAGAAACACAAATGCTATATCCATGATGATATTCCATAAGTACAGTTTCAATAGCATTTCCATCTAATACATCGAATAAATATTTTTTTGTTCCATCAGATGCAACTTGTTTTTTTAAAATATTAAATTGCTTTATAGTATAATTTTCTTTTAATTTTTCTCTCAACTCTAAAGACAAATTTGTCATTTCATCAAAACTTGAAACCCTAGATTCATATATCCACTTAAATATTTGTTCTGCTCTGAAGGTTTTTTCACCTATCTTTTTTAGTTCTTCCTTAAGTTCGTCTAAGTTATAATCTTTTATATTTTTCATTTTAATTTTAGTCCTTGCATAATATATTTAGGTTTTTAAATTAGGTTGTACCTATAAACCATATTAATATTTTGGTATTGATTTTGGTATAATTACATTTTTAGGTCTATTTACTTTTATTAAATTTTCAAAATTATATATCATTTTATAATCTTTACCATAAATAAATTTCAATAAATTAATTCTTATTTTCTCAAAAGGAGAATTTTTTACAATAATAAGACTTGTTTGATTTTGGTTTTTTTGCATAATATCACCAATCCATTTTTTTATTGTTGTATAGAAAAAATCGACTTTTATTTTGAAACAATATAGGATTTTCTGTATACAACAAGTAAAAGTTACCTTTAAAAAACTTGTAATAGTTTTACTAAAATAACTTCGATACTTTTCTTCTAATTTATATAGATAACATTACTATAAAAATAATATTTTGTCAATTGAATTGACATAATATTGAATGGGATGTATAATATAAATATAAATTACAGAAAAAAAGCTTTCCAAAATTCAATGAATTAGGAAAGAACAGGAGGAATTATGACTAAAAAAATTATATCTATGCCAACAGGATTTAATCCAAGTGAATGGTCACGGAAAACAAATTGCTATATGTATGCAATAAATTATCAGAAAGATAATAACCCAAGAGATGTAGGAGAATTATCTGGTAATTTGATAAAAGACTACTATACCGTCGATGAAATTAAAGAAAGGTTATTCGAAGATATGAAAATGCTTAATATGGAAATAAAAAAAGCAACATATGAAGAAGAGTGCCTTGAAAATGAATGGAAAATAGCATTATTTTATCGAGAAGAAGATGGAGATTTTCACTTTTTAAGAGAAGACTATCACAACAGATGGTCACATAAAACAAAAGGAAGAAAGCCATCTAATAAGGATTATAGCAATGCAACAATTATTGATCCTAGATGGGCAAACCTAATGGAATATGAATTTGTAGGGGTCTACAAGTTAAAATGCCGTTAGATAAAAAATTAAATTAAGGAGTGTATTAGTATTGAACTATACACTTCTTAATTTATAAACATTAAAATAGATGATGGAAAATAAATTTTTAGAGTAGTTTTAAATAATAATTCGACATAAAACAGAAAAAGTAGTTATCGACAATTACTTTCTTTTATGGTATTATAATAACAGATAGTAATGTTATAGAGGAGAAGTAATTATGAAATTAAGAGAGATAATTCAAGAAGATAAAGAAAAAATTATAGAAATGTATAAAGAATATGTACAAAGCGAATTAATACCGGGAATAGACAGATTTGAAGGAATAAGAGATTTGGAAAAACTTGAAAAGCTAGATTTTGAAGTTTGGCTTGAGGAATTAGAAAAGAAAAAAAGTGAAAAAAATTTACCAAAAACATATTCTCCACAAACTTTATATTTAGCAATAAATGATAATGACGAAATTGTAGGAGCTATTGGAATTAGATGGAAACAAGTTCCTGCTCTTATGACTTTTGGTGGATTAATAGGATATAGTATAAGACCAAAGCAAAGAAGAAAAGGATATGCAAGCGAAATGCTAAAATTAGCATTAGACAAATTAAAAAATACAAACTTGGAAAATGTTTTAATTACATGTAAAGACTTTAATATAGCGTCAAAAAAGGTAATAGAAAAAAATGGTGGAATTTTTGAGAATACTTATAACAATATAGATGATGGATATACTTATTTAAGATATTGGATAAAAATATAGAAAAGTGAGCAACAGATTACAATAAGTAAGGCAAGTAATTAAGCTTAAAATTACTTGCCTTTTAATATACAATTTATTCTCTACTTGATTAAAGAATAATACAAATTAATCCACCACTACCCTCATTAACAATTCTTTCTAAAGTTTCTTGTAATTTTACCTGAGCTTCTTCTGGCATTTTAGCAAGTTTAGTTTGTAAGCCTTCATTAACAAGTTCATGTAAGCTTTTTCCGAAAATATTTGATTCCCAGATTTTTTTAGGGTCACTTTCAAATTCAGATAGTAAATAATTAACAAGTTCTTCAGACTGTTTTTCAGAACCAACAATAGGAGAAACTTCAGTAGCTACATTGGTACGAATTAAGTGAATACTTGGAGCTGTTGCTTTTAATTTTACACCAAATTTTGACCCTTGTTTTACCATTTCAGGTTCTTCTAATATTAATTCATCTATTGATGGAGTGACGATACCATAGCCTTTTCTATCAACTTCATCTAAAGCATAAGAGATTTTATCATATTTTTTCTTTGTACTAGCAAGTTCAGATATAATACTAAATAAATCGCCTTCGTTAGTAACAGCAACACCAGTAATTTCAGATAGAACTTTATAAAACAATTCTTCTTTTAATTGTATTTCAACATTAACTTTTCCAGTACCTAGTTGAATATCTGAAATAGAAGTTTTTGAAATAATTTCAGTTTGCTTAATAGTATCTACACAATTAGATATTTCTTTTAACATATTAATACTTGAAAAAGCATCTTTAATTTCCTTATATAATTCAGCTTTAAGAGGATGCTCAATACTTAATCCATCAATCCATCTAGGAAATTTTATACTAATTTGGTCAACAGGGAATTCATATAAAATCTTTGAGAAAATAGTATTAATATTTTCTATCGTTAAATATTCACAATTAATTGGCATTACAGAAGTATTATATTTATCACTTAGTTTTTTAGCTAGTTCTTTTGCATATTCAGAGTCAGGGTCATTAGAATTCAATAAAATTATAAATGGTTTATTAAGTTCTCTTAATTCACTTACAACTCTTTCTTCAGCCTTGATATAATCTTCTCTTGGGATGTCAGTAATTGAACCATCTGTTGTAACTAAAATTCCAATAGTAGAATGTTCAGTTATTACTTTTTTTGTTCCAATTTCAGCAGCTTTTTCAAAAGGAATTTCTTCTTCAGACCAAGGGGTTTTTACCATTCTAGGCATATCATCTTCTAAATATCCTATAGCATTATCAACTAGATAACCAACACAATCTACAAGTCTTGTCTTAAATTTTAAATTATCATCTAGTGTGATTTCAATAGCTTCATTAGGAATAAATTTGGGTTCTGTCGTCATTATAGTTTTTCCACCTGCACTTTGTGGAAGTTCATCTTTAGCTCGTTCTTTTTTGTATTCATTATCAATATTAGGAATGACTAATAAGTCCATAAATCTTTTTATAAAAGTAGATTTACCAGTCCTTACAGGGCCGACAACTCCTACGTAAATATCACCATCAGTTCTTTTTGCGATGTCTTGATACAATCTTGTATTTTCCATCTATATACCTCCTTCATAAAATTCAAGAAATGTTTGTACTAAATTACTTTAATTAATGTATATTGATAAAACATAGAATATATTACAAGTTTTATAAAAAACTTGATAAATAAAATGACATATGCTAAAATAACACTATTAGAAAGAATGTTATAATTTAGTAATAAAAAAGTATTATTTATTACTAAATTATGTAATCAAATTAATATTAAACAAAATGTTTCAATAATTATAAAATATAAAATTAAAACTTGATAAATGAAAAGTCATGTGCTAAAATGACATTATTATAGAAGAAACATATAATATACTAAAAGACAAAAGGAGCGACTAATATGGATAAAATGCAAGATATTATAGATATATTAAAAACATATAATCAAGAACATATTATAAATTTATTAGAAAAAATAAATGAAGAAGAAAAAGTAGATTTAATAGAACAAGTAAATCACATAGATTTTCATCAAATGAAAGAGTTATTTGATAACACAAAAAAAGAAGTAGAGATTAAAGAAAATAAAATAGAACCATTAGAATACTTAGATAAAGATAAATTATCAAAAGAAACTAGAGATAGATTTAATAAATTAGGCTCAGAAGTATTAGAAAAAGGCGAGTATGCAGTAGTGACAATGGCAGGAGGGCAAGGTACAAGATTAGGTCATACAGGGCCAAAAGGAACCTTTAAATTAGATGTATATGGAAAAGGTAAATATTTATTTGAAATATTAATAGAAAATTTAAAAGAAGCTAATAAGAAGTATGGAAAAGTCATTCCATGGTACATAATGACAAGCAAAGAAAACAATGCAGAAACAAAAGCATTTCTAGAAAAAAATAATTATTTTGGTTATCCAAAAAATAGTGTTACTTTGTTTGAACAAGGAGAATTGCCTCTTATAAATACAGAAGGAAAATTATTAATAGGAAAAAATAAAAAGATAAGAGAAGCATCAGATGGTAATGGAGGAACATATTTTTCTCTTAGAGCAAGTGGCTGTTTAGCTGATATGAAAGAAAAGGGGATTAAATGGATTTTCATAGGTGGTGTAGATAATGCACTATTAAAAATGGTAGATGTAACTTTGTTAGGAATGGCAATAGATAAAAATGTTCAAATTGCATCAAAGTCAATAGTAAAAGCAAATCCACATGAGAAAGTAGGAGTATTTGCTAAAATGAATGGACACCCAAAAGTTATAGAATATTCAGAAATGCCTGAGAAAATGTCAGAAGAAGTTGATGATAATGGAGAACTAAAATATGGTGAGGCACACATAATGTGTAATCTATATACAATAGATGCAATAGAGAAAATAAGCAAAGAAACTTTAATGTATCATAGTGCTTTCAAGAAAAATGCATATATAGATGAAAATGGAAAAGAGATAATTCCAGAAGAGCCAAATTCATATAAGTTTGAATCATTTATTTTTGATGCATTTGAATTTTTTGATGATATAGCAATTTTAAGAGGAAAAAGAGAGGATGATTTTGCACCAGTAAAGAATAAAGAAGGTGTGGATAGTCCTAAAACTGCAAAAGAACTGTATGAAAAATTTTGGAACAGGAGTTAAGGAATATTCTTAAATTCCTGTTTTATTTTTAGAAAGGATTTGATTTTAAATGGAAGAGTGTAAAATTAAAAATTTATATAACTTAGAGGAAACAATAGCTAAAAACTTATTAGAGGAAGCTACATATCCTTGGGAAGTATTAAGTAAAATAGAAGAATATATATTAAAAATAGGGGAAGAACTAAGCAAAGAAGATTATAATAAAGTAGGGGAAAATGTATGGATTGCAAAATCAGCAAAAGTTGCTCCAACGGCATATATAAATGGTCCAGCTATTATTGGTGAGAATGCAGAAGTTAGACATTGTGCATTTATTAGAGGGAATGCGATAGTTGGTAATAATGCAGTTGTTGGAAATTCTACTGAGTTAAAGAATGTTATTTTATTTAATAATGTTCAAGTTCCTCATTATAACTATGTTGGAGATTCTATTTTAGGATATAAAGCTCATATGGGGGCTGGTTCTATAACTTCTAATGTGAAGTCTGATAAAAAGTTGGTAGTTATTAAAAATGGTGATGAAATGATTGAAACTGGCAGAAAAAAAGTTGGAGCTATGATTGGTGATAATGTTGAGGTTGGTTGTGGGTCTGTTTTGAATCCTGGAACTGTTATTGGAAGAGATTCTAATATATATCCTTTGTCTTCTGTTAGAGGGGTTGTGAAGGCTCATAGTATTTATAAGAAAGATGGGAATATTGTCGATAAAGTTTAGATTATATTATAAGGCTATGTTCTGAGTATGTTTTAGTGGCTATGGTGTGGAGTTAAAAAGTTTTATCTCAAAAATTAATTTAATACTTTAGTCTAGAAGAATTTTAGAAATTACTTTATTTTTTAATGAGGTTTGGATATAATATGAAATAGAATTTTAAAAGAAGAGGTGCAATATGAATAAAACAGAAGCTAAAAAAAGGATTGAGGAGTTAAGAAAGAAAACAGAATATTATGCTGGTAAGTATTATGATGATGATAAACCTGAGATTTCAGATTTTGAGTATGATATGCTTATGGTTGAATTGAGAAACTTAGAGAGTGAATTTCCTGATTTAAAGTCAGAGGATTCGCTTACTGAAAAAGTTGGAGGTCATGTTAAAGAAGGATTTAAGAAGGTTAATCATGAGGTTCCTTTACAGAGCTTACAAGATGTTTTTAGTTTTGAGGAAGTTGAGGATTTTGATATTAGAATAAGAAAACAAGCAGAGGAGAATGGAATAAAAGAGGTTAATTATGTTGTAGAAACAAAAATTGATGGTTTATCGGCTAGCTTGGAATATAAAAATGGTAAGTTTGTAAGAGGAGCAACAAGGGGCAATGGCTTAGTTGGTGAAGATGTCACTGAAAACTTGAAAACTGTAAACTCAATTCCGATGGAGTTAAAAGATAAAATTGATATAACTGTTAGAGGAGAAGTATTTATCTCAAAATCAGACTTTGACACTATGAACCAAGAAAGAGAAGAAAATGAGGAAGAGTTATTTGCAAATGCAAGAAATGCAGCAGCAGGGTCACTTCGTCAGTTAAATAGTAAAGTAACGGCAAAAAGACCATTAGATATTTATATATTTAATGTCCAAAAAGTTGAGGGGAAAGAGTTTAACTCTCATTTTGAGGAATTAGAGTATTTAGATAATTTAGGGTTTAATGTAAATCCTGTTAGGATACCATGTAAAAATATAGAAGAGGTTAAAAATGCTATTCATAAAATTGGAGAAGATAGGGAAAACTTAACTTTTGGGATAGATGGTGCAGTTGTAAAAGTAGATGATTTAAATTTTAGAGGAATTTTAGGACAAACTTCAAAAGTTCCAAGATGGGCTGTTGCTTATAAATATCCACCAGAGAAAAAAGAAACTATTTTAAAAGATATAACTTGTCAAGTTGGTAGAACAGGTGTAATTACTCCAATGGCAATACTTGAGCCAGTAAAAGTAGCAGGTTCAACAATTTCAAAAACAACACTTCACAATGAAGATTTTATAAAAGAAAAAGGGCTTAAAATAGGAGATACAGTTGTAATTCAAAAAGCAGGAGATGTAATTCCAGAAATTGTTGAAGTGGTTATGAAAAAAAGAACTGGTAATGAAATAGATTTTGAAATGCCACGAGTATGTCCAGTTTGTGGAGCATTAGCAGTTAGAGAAGAAGGAGAGGCTGCTGTAAGATGTACTGGTATAGAATGTCCAGCAAAATTATTTAGAAATTTAGTTCATTTTGTGTCAAGAGAAGCAATGAATATTGATGGACTTGGAGAAAATATAATACAACAATTATTAGATAGAAATTTAATAAGCAATATTGCTGATATTTATACATTAAAATTTGAAGATATAGCATCTTTAAAGAAAAATGGAAAAAAATTTACTGAAAATTTAATGAATGCAATTGAAAATAGTAAGAAAAATGATTTATATAGATTGATAACAGCCTTAGGAATTAGACATGTAGGAGTTAAAGCTTCAAAATTATTATCGAGAAAATATAGAACAATAGACAATTTAATTAGTGCAACATTTGATGATTTAAGTATGTTAAATGATATAGGACCAATTGTAGCAAATAGTATAAGAGAATTTTTCTTAGAAGACCAAACAATAGATTTAATAAATAAACTAAAACAAGCAGGAGTTAATACAGAAAGTTTAGAAGAAGAAAGTGATGATAAAAGATTTGAAGGAAAAACATTTGTATTAACAGGAAGCCTAGAAGATTTTACAAGAGGAGAAGCTTCAGATATAATAGAAAAATTAGGAGGAAAAACTTCAGGGACTGTATCTAAAAAAACTGATTATGTATTAGCAGGAGAAGAAGCAGGAAGTAAATTAGCAAAAGCAGAAAAATTAGGAATAACAATATTAACAGAAGAACAATTTAAAGAAATGATTAAAAATTAAAAAGGAAGGAGCAAATGATATATTTGAAAGAATATATCATTTAAGAAATATATGGATAAAAATTATACATTTGAGATGATGTGGGAAGATTTAGACAATGGATATCAAATATATTACACATATGTCAGAAATAAATATTTATTATTTAAAACAGCACCTAATTGCTATACCCAAAAGTTGTTATCAGACCATTCAAAAAATCCTCAACCTAAAATGACAATGTTGACATTGAAAAGAGTGAGGGAGATGTTTCCTAATATGGAAGATATTGAGTATAAGGTGGCGAATGACTGAAATATAAACACTTAATTCAAATCGGAGAAAGTGGAAAAGATATTTAAGTTAAAGAAAAAATGGAATAAATTTGATATTTCTAAATGTAAATAGAATTAAAAAGTTATTAAGGAGGGATTGAGAGAAAAAATGAAGAATTATTACTTCACATCAGAAAGTGTTACAGAAGGACATCCAGATAAATTAGCAGATTTAATATCAGATGTCATATTAGATGAATGTTTAAAACAAGACGAAAATTCTAAAGTAGCAGTTGAAACATTTTTGTCAAGTAATTTAGTAACAATAGCAGGGCAAATAACATCCAATGCCAAGTTTGATATAGAAAAAATTGTAAGAGACACAATAAAAGAAGTTGGCTATGACAATGAAAATACAGATATTGATTATAGAACTTGCAAGATACAATCAAAAATAACAAGGCAAAGTCCAGATATAGCACTTCGGAGTAGATATTGGTGGTGCAGGGGATCAAGGGATTATGTTTGGGTTTGCAAGTAATGAAACAGAAGAATATATGCCATATGGAATTTATTTAGCACATAAACTATCTAAAAAACTGACAGAAGTAAGAAAAGAAAAAGTAATTCCATATTTAAGACCTGATGGAAAAACGCAAGTTACTATTGAATATGAAAATGATAAGCCAAAAAGAATTGAAACAATTTTAATCTCAACACAACATCAAGAAGAAATATCACAAGAAAAAATAAGAAAAGACATAATTGAAAAAGTAATAAAATTAGTAGTTTCTCAAAATATGATGGATGAAAACACAAAAATTTATATAAATCCAACAGGAAGATTTGTAATAGGAGGTCCATTAGGAGATACTGGGTTAACAGGTAGAAAAATAATAGTTGATACTTATGGAGGATATAGCAGACACGGAGGAGGAGCTTTTTCAGGAAAAGATGCAAGTAAGGTAGATAGAAGTTCTGCATATATGTTAAGACATATTGCTAAAAATATAGTAGCTAATAATTATGCAGAAAAATGTGAAATACAAGTATCATATGCAATAGGAATGAAAGAACCATTGTCTATATATGTTAATACATTTGGCACAGGAAAGAAAAGTGATGAAGAGCTTGCAGGTTTAATAAAAGAGAAATTTGATTTAACACCAGATGGAATAATTAATTATTTACATTTAAAAGAACCAATTTATACTAAAACAACTAATTATGGACATTTTGGTAAAAAAGATTTACCTTGGGAAAAAGTAATAAAATTATAAAAAATAACCAACAAAGAATTTTTAATTTTATATAATAATACTTGGGGTAAAATGATAAAATATAAAGTTCACAAAGAATTCACAAAAGACTCAAAAATAGAACATAAAAAAATATTATATTAATAATCATAAACATCCCCTTTTTTTCAAAGCAACCTTAATATTTAACTAAGATTTATAATATTAAGGTTGTTTTTTGTTATGCAAAATTAATTTAGTATTTTGAAAAAATATATGCTAGAAAGAGAAGATTTTACAGTTAAAAATATATTTAAATTTTGTAGATTCAGAGTGCTAAACTCTACTTTACTTAAAAATAAAATAGTGATAGAATGATGAAAACTTGTTAATAAAATTAAAGTTTTATGAAGTTTTTAATTTTGCGAATATTTTGGAAAAAGGAGAAGAGAAAAATGAATAAATATTTTGAAAGTATTAAAAATGATGAAATAAGACAATATTTAGAATTATTATCACCAGAATTTCCAGAATGGTTATTAGAATATATATATACACCTGAAATGCTAAGACTTGATGAAATTGGTATGTCTTGTGGAAGAGAGTATACAAAAATATACAATGATAAATATTTTTATTCAATACTAACTCATAGTGTTGCAGTAGCTTTAATAATATGGAATTTTACTAAAGATAAAAAACAAACTCTATCGGGCCTATTCCATGATATTGCGACACCAGTTTTTAAACATTGTATTGATTTTATGAATGGAGATTCGGAAAAGCAAGAATCAACAGAAGAAAGAACAGAGATAATAATTAAAAATTCAAAACAAATAATGAAATTATTGAATAAAGATAATATAAAACTTGAAGAAGTTTCAGATTATAAAATATATCCAATTGCTGATAATGACACACCAAAATTAAGTGGTGATAGATTAGAATATACACTATCAGGAGGTTTATATCAAGTAAGAATATTTGATATTGAACAAATAAAAAAATACTATAATAATATAATTATTTCAAAAAATGAAGATGGAATTGAAGAGTTAGCATTTAAAGACAAAGAAATATGTGAAGATTTTATACATAAAGTTTCGAATTTATGGCCTCATTGGATTGAAGATGAGTGCAGAGTATGTATGCAGTTTATAGCTGATATTGTAAAAGCCATGTATAAAAAAGGATATATTACAATTGATAATTTATATAAATTTTCAGAAAAAGAAATAATAGACAAAATTAAAAATTGTGAAGATTTATACATTAGGAATGCCTTTATAAATTTTGAACAAGCTCAAAGAAATTTAGTGTATAAAAGTGAAGAGGCGAATAATGAAATTTATTGCACAAGTGTAAAAGGAAAGAAAAGATATATTAATCCTTTAGTAATAAATTGTCAAAACGTTTCTAGAATAAAAGAAATTTCTGAAATAGCAAATAAAGATATTAATGATTTTTTAAATATGAAAATGCATACTTATATTGGTTTGAATTTTGAATTTAAGCCATATTAAAGAGAATATATAGAAGTTTGAGTAAAATTATAATACTTTTATGATAATAAAAAATAAGAGTAATAATAAGTTTTAAATTATACTTATTGTTACTCTTATTTTTATTTATTGTATAGGAAAAATCAACTTTTATCTTGCCCCTCTATAAGATTTTTCCGTATACAACAAGTAAAAGAGACCTTTAAAAAGACCCACGCTAGCTGTTCTAGTGTAGCTTCGATACTTTTCTTATAATCTTTAATTTGAAGTATTATTTAAAAATCTATTAATTAATTGATTTCTACATAAATTCTCAAACCTATCATCTAAAGGCTCTAAAGCTAAATTTTCATCATATTTTCTATCTAGACAATACTTTATAATATAATCAGCAAGTTCTGGATTTTTAGAAAGCAAAGGACCATGTAAGTATGTGGCAATAACATTATTTAAGAAAAATCCTTCATTAGTATCTCCAAATTTATTTCCATTGCCAAATAGAACTTTTCCAAAAGGACTACTAATATCATAAGTTTGTCCACCATGATTTTCAAAACCTATAACTTTAGTATTTTGGTTATTTATATTAACATCAAGAACAATATTTCCAATACATCTTTTTGTTCTATCTTCAATAGCTTCTGTATAATAAGGAAAAATACCTAAACCATCAATTATATTACCATTAACATCTTTATAATATTTACCAAAAAGCTGATAAGCTCCACAAATTAGTAAGAAAAATACTCCATTAGATACAGCTTCTTTTATGCTATCTGTATATTTTACCAAATCTTCTGACAAGATACTTTGTTCATTATCAGCACCACCACCTGCAAAGACTAGGTCATAATCATTAAAATTAGGAGGTACATCACCAATAGAATATTCATCAATTTTACAAGCAAAACCTCTTTGCACAAGGCGATATTTTAGAACTTGTATATTACCATAATCTCCATATAATTCTAATATATCAGGATATAAATACAATATTTTTAATTCTTTCATATTTTTTCAGTCCTTATATAAATATTTAGGTATTTTTTATTAAAAGGTTACCTATAAACCTTAAAATGATATATTATATAAAGTATATTTCAATAAAATCTATAATTTTTAATGCTTTTGAAATTTTTACTTTAATCAAAATATTATACAACTTTCTAGTTTTACAACACAAAGAGAAAATAGCTTTAGTGTTAAATTTATTTTTGATTTTTAAAACTTAAAATATTATTTCTAGTAGGCTGTAATGCTGTATAATTTGCTATAACATACTTTGGCATTGAAGTAGAATATAGGCTTTTTACAGCTTCAGATAGATCTAAATAAGGTTCTATTTTTTCTGAATCAAAGCCAGAGGTTTTGATTCTTATAGCAATGTCATAAGCTCTTGTTCCAGCAGTTACAATTCTTTTTACATTGTTTAATTCTTCAAAATTAATATCCCAAATCCATGAAACATCAAAGCCATCAGCTTTATTATCATTTAATACAAATAATAATTCTTTTTCAGAGTCATCTTCATTTAATATTCTTAGACTTACATTAGCACCAGTAGGGTTTTTGGCTAAATTTATAGTAGTATCTATATTATTTATTTTTAAATGTTCTAATCTACCATTATTTAACTCAAAATTAGCTAGAGTATTTTTTATAATCTCAGTGTCAATATCATACAAAGATGCACAAGAAATAACAGCAATAAAATTATAAATTATATAAATACTATTTGATTTTATAGTATATAAAGCATTACCAACTTCAAAAGTCTTTTTATCTAAATCAACATTTTTAGCTAATTTATATATTTCATTATCACCATAATTACAATTAGGACATTTGAATTTTCCGATATGGGAATATTGATAATATTCATATTCTAATCTAGTTTTGCAGAAAGGACAGAATTTTCCTTCTCCAGCTTCTTTCATTTCAGTAGTGGCATTAGAGTATTTTTCAACACTAAAGTAAAAAACATTATCATTATTAGGATTAGCTTTACCAAGTCTTGCAACATTTGGGTCATCATTATTTAATATTAAATTACCATTATAATTTTTTAAGAAATTATAGATTTTTAAAATAAGAGATTCAACTTCTCCGTTCCTATCTAGTTGGTCTCTAAAGAAATTACCAACTACTAAAGTATCTAACTTGAAATCTTTAAAAACAATAGGAACATATCCTTCGTCAACTTCAAATACAAGAAAATCAGCTTTTATTTTACCTGTTAAAGTACAATGCTTTAAAATAGTAGATAAAATTCCAGTTTCCATATTATTACCTTCAAAGTTACTAATTACTTTTTTTCCAGAGTTTTTAAAAACTTCACCAATTGCATTATTAATCATAGTTTTTCCATTTGTAGATGTAACTGCAATTACAGGACAATCTAATTTAAAATATTTAAAAATATCAGGATTCCAGTCAAAGGCAAATTTTCCTAATAAATTACCACCATTTTTACCACAAATTCTTAAAATAAAATGTAGTATTTTCATAGCTAGTATAATAAAAAAGTTTTTCATAAGTATACACCTCGTAATTTAATTTTACTTGGATTATATCATAATGTGTGAAATTTAGGAATACAAAATATAAATTTTGAGTTAAGAATATCATTTTCTAGAAATATTCATAAAAAGGGAAAGTGAAGATAAGTTTATTAATAAAATATTATAAATATTGTGAGAGAATTGTAAAAATAGTTTGTAGTTAATTAATTTATAAAAATTAAAATTAATCATTGATTTTTGATATATTAATATAGTAATATTGTAGTATTAAGATTGAAAGAGGGAAATAAAATGGTATATAAAAATGAAGAAAAATTGGAGCAATGTAAAATAAATAGAAATAACATATGCTATATAATAGATTTTGACAGAACATTAACAAAAGAAAATTGTGAGGACTCTTGGGATGCGGTTGCAAGTAAGAAAATATTTGAAGAAGAATTATCAAAAGAATTAAATAATCTATACCAAAAATATGGACCAATAGAAGTAAATTATAAAATACCTTTTGAAGAAAAAGAAAAATATATGATAGAATGGTATCAGAAATGTATGGAAACATACTATAAATTTAACTTAACAAAAGCAAAAGTAGAAAAGTCTATAAAAACAAGTAATATAGAGTTAAGAACAGGTGTAATAGAATTTTTTAATTTTACTAAAGAAGAAAAAATACCTATAATAATATTATCAGCAGGAATAGGAAACACAATAGAAGAAATCTTAAAACAAAATTCATGTTATTTTGAAAATATCCATATAATAAGTAATTTTATAAAATTTAATAATGAAGGTTATATGCTAAAATATGAAGAAGATTTAATTCATTCATTAAATAAGAATATAGACAAAATAAATCAGAAAGAAATAATTGACATGATAAAAAACAAAGAATATAGAATTGTAATAGGAGATTTAATAGAAGATATAAAAATGGCAGGGAATTATCCTGATGATAAATTAATAAAAATAGGATTTTTGAATCAAAATGTGAATGAAAATTTAGAAAAATATAAAGAAAAATTTGATATAGTGCTAACAAAGGAAAGTCAAGACTTTAAAAAGATAAGAGAAATAGTTAAGTCATAGATAATATTAAGATATTTGAAATTTTAAAACTTCATAGTGTTTTTATATAATAATAAGAGGGTTACTATTGTATGAACTGTCTACTTTTAAGGTAACAGTTCATTGTAGGATACCCTCTTAACCTTAAGATTAAATCCAATCTCCATATTTTCTAATATAAATTTTCTTGGCAAATAAAGCAAGTATGCAATAGAAGAAAGTAATTACAAAAATCATAACAATATATTTAAAGGCAATAGGCACTAATCCAATTATACTTCCTAAGGTAGTAAATGGAACTATAAGTCCAATAATTATAAGCAATATTGAAGAAAAATACACCATTTTATGGGCATTACTTTGTATAAATGGTATTTTAGAAGTTCTAATAATATGCATACCTATTAAATTAGAAACAATACTATAACTAAACCAAACAGTTTGGAAGGTAGCTGCTTCTCTTATACCAAAAATAAACCATAAAGTAGCAAAAACTACTAAATCAAATATTGAACTTATTGGACCCATAAATAACATAAAGTTTTTTAAACTTTTAATACTGAATGTTTTTGGCTTTTTAATCATATCATTATCAACATTATCAAAAGGAAGTGTCATTTGACCAAAGTCATAAAGTAAGCTTTCTACTAATAGTTGAATAGGGGTTTCAGGCAAAAACGGTAAAGCAATACTTGCAACAATTACAGATAATACTTCACCAAAGTTAAAGCTTGTTGCCATTTTTATATATTTCATTAAGTTGACAAAAGTTTTTCTACCCTCAGTAACACCATCTAGTAATACATTTAAATCTTTTTCAAGAAGAATAATATCAGCAGATTCTTTGGCAATATCCACAGCTGTATCAACAGAAATACCAACATCTGAGTTTGTAAGTGAAGGACTATCGTTTATTCCGTCACCCATATAGCCAACAACATTTCCAGAATCTTTTAATAATCTAACAATTCTAGCTTTTTGAATAGGAGAGAGTTTAGCAAAAATATTATTCTTTTTTAATAATCTAATAACACCTAAATCAGAAAGTTTATCAATTTGATTTCCTAAAATAATTTTTCTTGATTTAATTCCAACTCTATCACATACAGATTTAGTTACTTCTGCATTATCACCTGTTAATACTATTACACGAATTCCAGCAGAATTCATTTTTAAAATGGATTCTTTTGCAGATTCCTTAGGTGGATCCAAAAATCCAATAAATCCTAATAGAACCATATTTTTTTCATCTTTAACATCAAAATTAGAGATATCTGTAATATCATTTTTTTGACAAACTGCAACAACTCTTAAGCCATCATGATTTAATTGTTTTGTTATTTTTGTGATATTTTCTTTAATTTCTTTAGTTAGAGGAGAGACAGTTCCTCTATAATCTACCATGGTACAAATGTTAAGAATTTCTTCAACAGCACCTTTAGTAATTAATTGTTTCTTTTGACTTTTGTCTTGTACTACAATAGATAAGCGTCTACGAGAAAAGTCAAAAGGAATTTCATCAATTTTGGTATATTGTGAACTTATTTCAGACATGTTATGTTCAAGGCCTCTTTTAATAACTGCTTCATCAATATTACCTTTTAGTCCTGTTTGAAAGTATGAGTTTAAAAATGCATGTTTTAAAACTCGTAAGTCTTCATTTCCATTTATGTCTAAATATTTTTCCAAAACAATTTTATCTTCAGTTAAGGTTCCTGTTTTATCAGTACATAAGATATTCATTGCCCCAAAATTTTGGATTGCATCTAATTTTTTTACAATAGTTTTCTTTTTAGACATTCTAACAGCACCTTTTGATAAACAAGAAGATAAAATAACAGGTAATAAAAGAGGTGTAATAGTTATTGCTATTGCAACTGCAAAGGTAAATGCAGTAATATTATCATGCTTTTGGAAGTTCAAAAGGAAAACAATAGGTATCATTATTAGCATAAATCTAATTAATAATTTACTGATACTCTCAATTCCTTTTTGAAAAGCCGTTTTTGGTTTTCCAGATGTGATTGTATGAGCTATTTTTCCAAAATAAGTAGAATCTCCAATTTTTATAACACTACCTTTTGCACTACCTGAAATTACATTTGTACCCATAAAACAGATAGTATCCAATTCAGATATAGTATCAATTTCACTATTAGTTATTTCTGTTTCAGGTAATTTCTTAATAGCATCAGACTCTCCTGTTAAAGAAGATTGACCTACATATAAATCTTTAGATTCAATAATTCTTAAGTCAGCAGGAATCATGCTACCAGCAGAAAGCAAAACAATATCATTTAAAGTTACATTTTTCATTGGAATTGATATTTCTTTTCCATCTCTTATTACAGTGCAAGTTGTTGCAACCAATTCTTTAAGATTTTCTGCAGCTTTGTTTGAACGATATTCTTCAAAAAAATCTAAAAATGTACTTGCAGTAATTAAGATTAAAATAACGATAATGTTTGAATAACTTGGAGTTTCTGGTAAATAAATATCTGTATAGCATAAAAGTAATACAATTCCTAGTAAAATAATATTAAATGGACTAAATAAACTGTCAAAAAAGTAGTTATACCATTTTTTTGATTTTGACTGTTTAATTTCATTAAGTCCGTATTTACGATTATTTTCTAAAGCTTCAGAAGAAGATAGTCCATTTACATTCAAATTATGCTTTTTTATAAATTCATCTTTTGATAATAAACAATCCTCTCCATATAATTTTGAAATATTAACTTCATCTTTTGAGTTTGACATTTTAATCATCTTCCTTTCAAAATAAACGATTTTAAATCTTACTTATAAAAGTATAACCATAATAGAAAAAAATAACAATAGAAATATTAAAAAATACAGAAAAATGATAAAAATTTAGAGAAAGGTATAAAAATCAGAAATATTTGTGTAAATAGAAATTTTATGTGATATAATTAGAAAAAATACAAAAAATCTTATAGTAAAATTAGTAAAAATGAAAGGAATATCCTAAAATGGGAGTAGAAAAGATAATAGCCAATAATGATAATAAAGAGGAAATGTTAAAAGCAGTAAAAGAAAATGGGAAAAATTTAGATTTAGTTTCAGAAAGATTACAAGATGACTATGATATAGTAATAACTGCAATAATGCAAGATGGTGAAGCATTAGAATTTGCAAGCGACAGATTAAAAGATAATAAAGAAATTTTAAAACTAGCAATAGAAACAGCACCTTGGACAATTTGCTATGCATCAGAAAGATTAAGAGCAGATAAAGAAATAATTTTAGAAAGTTGCAAAAAATATGGTCAAGCTTTATATTTTGCAAGTGAAGAATTAAGAAATGATAGAGAAGTTGTAAAGGCAGCAGTAGAAAATAAAGGAATAATAATAAAATATGCAAGTAGCAGATTAATAGATGATAAAGAATTAGCAGAAATAGCAGTAAAACAGAATAAACAAGCATATCACTTTATATCAAGTAGATTAAAGGAAGATGAGGATATAAAAAGTTTGATGTAATTTGAGATTAAATAATAAGTTAGTATTTTGTAAGACTATATACAAGGAACAAAATACTAACTTATTAAAAATTTTATTCAATATATGTAAAGTTTTTTCATAATCAAATATTTAGTTCAATTTTTTATGTAATGATAGTTTTCTTTTCAACAAAACAAAAAGCTTTCTGAAATTCAAACGATTAATTAAATAACCTAAAACACAACCTAAAATAACCAAAGCAATTCTAATTTCAATAGCTGTATTAGGGTCAAATAACACCATTGATGAGCTCAAGGAATTTACTGTAATGAAAACCATTTGATATCTATAATCTTCAATAAATGTATATATATAATTAAGAATAATAGTTGTAAATGATACATATTTATCTGGTATTAAATATTGGAACAATAAAACAAATATTATTGAACCAACAACAGTAGCAATAATTCTATAAATAAATCTTTTTTGAGTATGGTTAAAATCAATTTGTGTAAGTGACATTACAGACATAGCAATCCACATTGTCTTTTGAAGTCCAACTAGAGAACCTATCAACATTGCTATACTAACACCAACAGCCATTTTACAAGAAAGAATAAATCTTGGAGAAGTTATATCAAAATTAGTAAATAATTCCCTAAATTTAATATGTTTTTCTTCAGAATCTCTATGTTTATAATAATATACGGCTGAAACAATTAATCCACCAATAAGAAGACTTAACATTCTAGTATAAAAATCTTTGCCTATTGCAACATTAGATTGGTCAAAAATATAGCATAGAATAAATGGCATATATGCCTTATATTCAGGTTTTAAAGAAGGTACATACATAATTATAAATATTGCAATTAGATTTACAAAAAAACCAAAAAATGGATTAATAATAGCAATTCTATTAGCAATTCCAGTAAATACAAATAAAGACACAATTATTATTGGAGCTTCTTTTTTATCAATTCCAATATTCATTTTCCAATAGAGCATAATCCCTATTAGAATACATACCCAAGTAAGGGAGTTATTTGAGCCAAATAATGATGAGAAAATCCCAACAAAAACCATAATACATGCAAGCATAAATAAATTAGATATTGCACTTTTAAAAGTGAATTTTTTCAAATAAATCAGTCCTTTCCTAAAATAAAATTACAAATAATAATTATAACATAAATTATTATAAACTACAACACAAAAAGAAATTTTTTTATTTAATAAAAAATGTTAAAAGTATTGACAAATAAACAATTATAACATAAAATGCAAACAACAGTTCATGGAATATATAAATGAAAAAAATAAGTAGTAATAAATGTAATAAGAACTAAAATTTGTTAGAAAAGGATGTGTTCTTATGAATGAAAAAAAGAATGAAATTATTTTGTTTGAAAATCAGGGGGTAAGGCTAGAAGTTAATTTGAAGGATGAAACTGTGTGGCTTACACAAGAACAAATGTCAAAATTGTTTACAAAAGCTAAATCTACTATTAATGAACATATAAAGAATATATATAAAGAAGGAGAATTATTAGAAACAGAGACAATGACTAAATTCGGAAATTCCGAATTTGCTGATAAACCAACTAATTATTATAATTTAGATATGATTATATCTGTTGGATATCGTGTGAAATCACAAAATGGTATTTTATTTAGAAAATGGGCTACTAAAATTTTAAAAGACTATATGCTGAAAGGCTATGCGGTAAACCAAAAGAGATTAGAGTACTTAGAAAAAACAGTCCAACTTATAGATATAGCAAATAGAATAGACGATAGAATACCTGACATATAACCTAATATAATTTTGAAAAAATATTGAGAATTAACACCAAATATGGTATAATTTAAACATTAAAATCAATATTGAATAAAATATAAGTGCAATAAAATAAATTAAAAACACTTATATAGATAGGATGTGAAAAAATGAAAAGCAAAACAACAATAATATTATCAATTTTCATAATATTAACATTAGCAATGCAATTCATATTACCAATAACAGCAAATGCATATGAATTACAGAAAGTAACAAGAGAAGAAAGTACAATTGATGTAAATTTAAAAAGAGATGAATCAAATTCAAATATAGTAAACATAACAGCAACAGATACAACATATGACATTATTGAATTAAAATATGTTCATAAATACATTGAAATTTCAAATATAGAATATTTTGAACAAAATAATAGTGATGTACATACTTTTGAAATTACACCATCTAGAAATATACAAGAATCATTTGAATTAGAAGGATATGGCTCATATACAGTATATGCAAAAAATTCAAGAGGAGATAGGTTTTTAAGTAGAATTACAATAAATAACCCAGAAGATGCACCAGATATTACTTTAATAAAAGATGAAGAAAATCCAATGAATTTTACTATTCAAGTTACTAGTAAAAATAATACAATTACGACTCTAAAAATTGCAAAAAAACAAAATATAAATGACAAAATAGATTTTAACACACAAGGGACAGACATAGAATTTATTGAAAGCAATAATGTCAATGTGAAGTATGATAAGATAACAGAAGAAGGTCTATATGAAGTATATGCAGCTGATAATAAGGGAAATAAAACATCAGTAGAAATATATTTATCAAAAAATAATACACCTATCGAAGCAAGTATTTGGAAAGGTTCTGCCATAAGAGAAGTAGAATTAAAGATTAAAGATTCCTTATGTGATATAGTAAAAGTAAAAGTTGCAAGAAATTCTGAAATATCAGGATTTGAAGATTTTAATACTAAAGGAGAAGAACTACAATTTGCAAAAGGTAATAATGTAACTATAAACTATACTGCGCCAGAAGACGACACATATGTATTTTATATAGAAGATGAAGCTGGATTTAAGAAAATGATTACAAAAAGGATAACTGAAAATGAAAAAGCAATGAATATTGAGATAACACAAGATGAAGCTAATCCTAAAAATGTGAAAATAAAAGCAACAAACGAAGTATGTAAAATAGTGAAAATGAAAGTTGCAATTGGAGATAATATAGATTTAGAATATTTTAAGCAAAATGGAGAAGAACTTGAAATAGTTGCAGGAAAAGAAGTTAATTCAGAATATACTGTTAATAAAGATTGCAGATTAAATGTGTATGTAGAAGATGAAGAAGGCTATACATATATGTATTCTAAAAATTTAACTGGAATTGACGAACCACAACCTATAACTCCACCAACAATTGAAGTATCACAAAATAGTGATAACCCTAAACAAATTGATGTAACAGTAAAAAGTAAGGATTCATATATAAGAAAAATAAAATGGGCTAAAGACAGTAGAGATGAAATGTATTTTGAAAACAATGGAACACAAATAGGAATAGGGAATGTTGGTAAAATAATTAAAACAGATTTTGTAATAAGTAGTATAGGAGTATATACTATTTATGCAGAAGATAATGAAGGAAATAAAACTGTAAAAGAAATAAATATAACAAATATAGACGATAAACCAATTCCAGATATTAAACCACCAGAGATAACAGGAGTAGAAAATAATAAAATTTATAATAAATCACTTACACCCCAAATAACAGATGAAAATTTAGCAGAAGTTATCTTAAAAAAAGATGATAATGTAGTAGAAAATTATAAAAACGGTGATACAATTGAAGAAGATGGAATATATCAACTTATAGCAACAGACAAAGCTGGAAACAAAACAGAAATTAAATTTGGGATAGATAGAACAGCTCCTGAAATTAACATAGAACAAGAAATAAAAGATGAAAAAAATGTAACAGCCAATATAAAGATTATAGATAATTTAGTTAAAATAAAGAAAGCTAAAATTGCAAAGGGAGAAAAAAATATAGAATATTTTACAGAAAATGGTCAAGAATTGGAAGTTAAAATAGAAAACACAACAGCCTCAAGTGCAATAAACATAACAGATAATGGAATATATACTGTTTATGCAGAAGATATATTTGGAAATAAAAGTACAGAAAAATTTGAAGTTACAACTATAAAAGTAGACCCTGAACCTGAGCCAGAAGATAAGATACCACCTAAGATTACAGGAGTACAAGATGGTAAAACTTATACAGAAAAGATTTCTCCAAAGGCAGAAGATGAAAATTTGGTAGAGGTTATTTTAAGAAGAAATGGAGAAATAGTAAAAAAATATAAAAACGGTGATGTAATAAACAAAAATGGACAATATACATTAACAGCAAAAGATAAGGCAGGAAATACAACAAGTATAAGATTTACTATAAATATAAAAGATACAAATAATAACACAAATGGTAATACAAATACCGGCAACAATAATACGAACACGAATAACAATACAAATACCGGAAACAATAATACAAACACAAATAACAATACAAATACCGGAAACAATAATACAAACACAAATAACAATATAAATACAGGAAATAATAACAATAATAAAAACAACATAAATGGTAGTGGGAATAAAATAAACAACAATAAAGAAAATAATTTACAAGCTGGAGACAAGAATGAATCAAAAAATATTCTACCATATGCAGGTAATACAGGATTTTTTATAATTGGAATTATTGTGGCTAGTATAGTATCAATATTTAGTTATTTTAAATATAAGAAATATAATAAAATAAAATAGAAATTTGATAGTTATTGAAATTTTAAGTGCACCTATGAAAAATTAGAAAAGCCTAATTTTATGAGGTGCATTTTTATTTTAAAAAAACTGAAAATTATAGGAAAAAACTATTATTTTTTTGGATTTTGTGATATAAGATAATTATAAATTAAAAGTAAGATAAATTTTTCAATGTAAAGGAGGGACAAAATAAATAATGAAAAATTTTAACTCAAGTAAAATAATATCAAATTTAGTAAGAATATCAATAATTATAATAGCTATTTTTCTAATAATAAATAAACAATATGAAAACTTAGGAATACTAGCAATTACAATGATATTAACATTTTATGATGTTCTAGTTGAAAAATTATTAAAAATAAAATTAGATACCAAACTAAAAAATTCAATAATATTATTTATCTTTGGAGCACAATGTTTAGGTAGTGTACTAGATTTTTACGGAAAATTTTTATGGTGGGATACAATGTTACATACTATATCAGGAGTTATATTCTACTTTGTAGGAACAACGATAATAGAACAAATGAGTAAAAAATATGGTAATCAAAATATTAATAAAATGATAGTAATATCATTTGGAATTTGTTTTGCCTTAGCTTCAGGAGTTGTATGGGAAGTATTTGAATATGGAGTAGATACATTCTTAGGACAAAATATGCAAATAACAGAAGGATTAGTAGGTAGAGAAGCAATAAAAGACACTATGATTGATTTGATTTCAGTAACAATTGGAACAATAGTAATATCAATCTTAGATAGTTTTTTAAGAAAAAGAAAAGAAGAAAAGGAATAAAAAAATGAAAAAAGATAAAGTAAAAAAATATAGAAAAAGAGACTTGACTGTATATATTGTACTAAGATTATTAGTAATAATTACAATAGTTGTTCAAGCTATTAGAGGAAATTTTGAAAATGTATTTTTATGTATTTTAACCTTGATACTATTTACAATACCATCTATTATAGATAAAAAATTGAATATTAAATTACCAAATGCATTAGAAGTAATAATATTATTATTTATATTTTCAGCAGAGATATTAGGAGAAATACAAAATTTTTATGGTATATTCAAATTTTGGGATACAATGTTACACACAATAAATGGATTTCTATGTGCAGCAATAGGATTTTCAATGATTGATATTTTAAATAGAAGCCCTAGATTTCATTTGAAAATGTCACCACTATTTGTAGCGTTAGTAGCATTTTGTTTTTCAATGACAATAGGAATATTATGGGAATTCTTTGAATACGGCTCAGATATATTCTTCAAAACTGATATGCAAAAAGACAGAATAACATCTTCAATAGCATCAGTAGAAATTAATGAATCAAGAAAAAATATACCAATAAAAATAAATAATATTGAAAAAGAAGTAATAAGCTACTATGAAAATGGAGAATTAAAACAAAGAGTAATAGAAAGAGGACATTTAGATATAGGTTTAAAAGACACAATGAAAGATTTATTTGTAAATTTCATTGGTGCAGTAGTATTTTCAATAATAGGATTATTGTATATTAAAAATAGAGATGAATATAAATTTGCTGAGAATTTTATACCAACTATGAAGATTAAAGAAGAAAAAGTAGAGTAAAGTTTGGTTTATTCCAGAAGATAAAGCATATTTTTGCAGATAGCATAAAAAAGTGAAGATGCAACAGATGAATTTAATGCAAACTAAAGTAATAAAAAAGAAATAATAATATTAGGGTATAGAGCCGTTGTCCACTTATTGTTAGCAGAACAACGGCTAGTTTTAATATTCTTCTACAAATAAAGCCTTTGCCAGATAAGGAGTAATTTCATTAATGTCATACCAACCAGAACTTTTACTATCATTTTCAAGACCATTAGGATTAGAAACATAAACCATATTATTACCATCAGTAGCTAATAAAACCATATAGTGAGAAGCAGTTGTCCAACGATTATTATGTGGCTTATTCCATAAACATACAAGAACAGGTCTATTTGTCTTTAAATGTTTTAAAATATATTCATTAGATAAGTGAACACTATCAAAATAAAAATCAGAATTTGATACACCAAAAGTAGAAGATAATTCTTTAGAAATTTTTTCACCATCTAATACAGGATAATATTTCTTTCTAAGATATTCAGGAGTATAATTTTTTCCATAGCCACTAAGTATAATTGACATAGAAGTTATACCACATCCATTCTCGGCCATAGTTCCACCCCAATAACTATTATTAGTCCAAGAAGAACTGCCATTTTGCTTATATTCCTTATAAGTTTTTTGGTGATTTTTCTCAGTAGTGAAGGTAGAAAAATAGCCATCTTTATTAGAAACTTTTTTGCTACCAATTCCAGAATAATTTTTGTTAGAATCCTGCTTTATTATGTCATATTTACTGGTGGATATATTATTTACTTTAGAAACATCATAAATATCATTAATATTATAATCAAATAAATCTAAATTATTTTTTAAATATAAAAATACAAATATTATAATAATCATAAAAAAGAAAAATAGCTTTTTCTTATTTAATCTTTTTGAATTTTTTCTATTTTTATTAGAAACATTTTTATTTTCTTTTAAAACTTTCATGAAAATCAAATCCTTTCTTACTTTACTAAAATACAAAAAATAGTGAAATTTGTTTCTTTTAAACAAAAACTCTGATAATCTAAATTTAACTAAATTATATATATAAATGAAAAATAAAGTTTTAAAAAATAATTAAATAAATCTTAAATTTTTCTTACAATTTGAAAGATAAAGATGAAAAGTAAATAACTTTATGCTATAATTCAAACGAAAGAAGGAAAAGAATATGAATATATTGGTATTAGATGATGAAAAAGAAATTGCAGATTTAGTAGAATTATATTTATTAAATGAAAACTATAATATATATAAATTTTACAATTCAAAAGAGGCTATCGAATGTATAAATACAGTAAAACTAGATTTGGCAATTTTGGATGTAATGATAGGAGAAATAGATGGATTTGAAATATGTAAAAAAATAAGAGAAAAAGGTTTAAACTTTCCAATAATAATGCTTACAGCCAAAATAGAAGACAAAGACAAAATAACAGGATTAACTTTAGGTGCAGATGATTATATTACAAAACCATTTAACCCACTTGAATTAGTAGCAAGAGTAAAATCACAAATAAGAAGATATACAAAATATAATGAAAAGATTAATGAGGATAATATAGAAATAAATGGATTAGTTATAAATAAAAAACAACATATATGTAATTTGTATGAAGAAAAAATTGAACTAACACCAATAGAATTTGATATATTATTATATTTAGTTGAAAGAAGAGGAAATGTAGTAAGCTCAGAAGAATTATTTGAAAAAGTTTGGAAAGAAAAATATTTAGATAATAATAACACAGTAATGGTACATATAAGAAGAATAAGAGAAAAATTGAAAGAGGATTCAAGAAAACCAAAATTTATAAAAACAGTATGGGGAGTGGGATATAAAGTTGAATAATAATAGTGAAGAGTTTAAGAAGTTAAAAAATAGTATAGCAATAAAAGCAATATTAAAAATATTATTATATACAATTTTAATATTGTTTTTACTAGTATTAATAGTAGATGTAATATATAATGACCAAATAGCAGAATCAATATCTGAAATTAGTGAGACATTTTATCGTTTTTTAGTTGCAGATAAACCACTAATAATGCTTATAGTAGTATTTATGACTTTTCTAATAGTATCATATTTTGTGATTAGAAATACTATGAATAATATGATAGCTGTAGTAGAGGCAATGGATAAAATTTTGAAAAATCCAGAAAGAGAAATAAAGTTAAACAATGAACTGCTTATATTAGAAAATAGGTTAAATAAAATAAGAATAGATTTAATTACAAGCAAAAATATAGCAAAAGAAGAAGAACAAAAGAAAAATGATTTAATAATGTATATGGCACATGATTTAAAAACTCCACTTACATCAATAATAGGATATCTCACATTATTAACAGAAGAAAAAGAAATAAGTACTAAAATGCAAGAAAAATACATGAAAATAGTATTAGATAAATCATTAAGAGTAGAAGAACTTATTAATCAATTTTTTGATATAACAAGATACAATCTTAGAAATATGCCTATAAAGAAAGAAAATATAAATTTATCATTTTTAATAGACCAACTAATAGATGAATGTTATCCAATGCTAGAACAAAGGAATTTAAAATATCGCATAGACAAGCCACATAATATAGAATACTTTGGAGATGGAGATAAACTAGCAAGAGCATTTGAAAATCTATTAAAAAATGCAATAAATTATAGTTATGAAAATAGTGAAATTAAAATTGCAATAAAAGAAAACTCACAAGATATACAAATTACATTTAAAAATCAAGGAGAGAAAATTCCAAAATATAAATTAGATAAAATGTTTGAAAAATTTTATAGAATAGATGAATCAAGAACAACAAAAACAGGAGGAGCAGGATTAGGTCTAGCAATAACAAAAGAAATAATAGAACTACATAATGGAACAATAGAAGTCAAAAATGAAGATGAATGGATAGAGTTTAAAATAATATTAAAAACTATTTAAAATCGAATAAAAATTTGATATAATATACGAAATAAAAAAGAAACTAATAGTTAAAGGAGAGATATATATGACAATGCAAGATATAACAAACTATTTAGACCAAAAAGCTGAGAAAAATGAAAAAGAGATAATAATAACATTTTATGAGATAAGAGTAAAAGCAAATTTAACAGAAGAGGAAACAGATGAATTTTTGAGACTATGTAGAACAAGGCTAGAAAATCAAGGATATGATGTATACTTCACAGGCGCAAGATATACATTTGAAGGAAACAAGAAAATAGTACAACCAAATGAGTTAATGGTAGCAATAAAAGAATGATTTTGGGGTCGGAGACAAAAATCATTCAACGAATTAATTTCAATTACTTTTAGATATTTATAAGGTTTGAATTTAATTTATGAGGGGATATTTATGAAAAGAATAATTAATGGAAGTGTTATAATTTTAAGTGCTATATTAATTGGATTTGTAATGATATTTAGTATATTACCTAATTTTACATTAAATAGTGTAATAACAATAAGTGGGTTTATAATACCTAGTTTAATAATAATAGTTACAATGATAATTCAAATAAAGAAATCAAATGATAAAAAAGAAAAAAATAGAATAAGAATTTTTTGGATAAAAATACTATTTATCATATATTGTTTATTATTAATTACTATTCTATTTTTTAATAATGAGTATAGAGTAGGGATATATGAAGATACAAAAATATTTTCAAAAGAACATTTTAATTCTACAAACATTATTCCATTTAATACTATAATAGAATATATAAAAGGATTAATAACTAATAATATTAATAAAAAAATAGTAATAAGTAATTTAGGGATAAATTTAATTTTATTTGCACCAATGGGAGTATTTATTTCTATTTTATTTAAAGACAAAATAAAAAATATAAAGCAATTTATATTAGCAATGATTATAGTTTTATTTTCAGTTGAAATGTTACAGTTTATAACTTTAAGAGGCTCAATGGATATAGATGATATTATATTAAATATTACAGGAGCTATTGTAGGATATGAATTAATGCAACTAAATTGGGTGAAAAATTTATATATTAAATAATTTAAACTATAAGATAAGCCAAAATATATGCAAAATTAAAAGGTAAAAGAATATATTATTTAGAAAATATTAAATAAAAGTAAATAAGAAAGAAGGAAAATATATGGGGATTTTAGGAAATATATTGTGGTTTATATTTGGAGGATTCCTTAGTGGAATTTCCTGGGGGTTATCTGGAGTATTATGGTGTATTACAATAGTTGGAATACCATATGGTAAACAATGTTTTAAATTTGCATCATTAGCATTTGCTCCATTTGGAAAAGATATAGAATATGGTGGAGGAGTACCATCTCTATTTGCCAATATAATTTGGATTATTTTCTTTGGCATTCCCATGGCTATTGAAAATTTTCTTTTTGGTTGTTTATGGTGTATAACGATAATTGGAATTCCATTTGGAATGCAATTCTTTAAAATTGCAAAACTATCATTAGCACCATTTGGGGCTAAAGTGAAATAAGATTTGCTAAAGTAATATAAATTAAAAACAGGAGAGAAATATATATGACAAATATATTAATTCATGGATTAGGCCAAGATGAAAAAAGCTGGGAAGAAATAAAAAATAAATTAGAGATTAAAAATGCACAAGTAAAGACACCTAATTTATATAAACTTCTGAAAAATTATCAAAGTAATTATAAGAATTTATATAAAGTATTTGAAGATTATTGTAATAATTTAAAAGATAATGAATTAAATTTATGTGGATTATCACTAGGTGGTGTTCTTGCCATTGATTATGCAATAAAGTATCCACAAAAAGTGAAATCACTAATATTAATTGGAGTACCATATAAAATACCAAAAGTTATTTTTAAAATTCAAAACTTAATTTTTAAGTTTATGCCTAAAAGTATTTTTGAAAATAGAGGATATCCTAAAAAAGATTTTATTAACTTAATTAATTCTTTATCAAAATTAGATATACCAAATAAAGTAAATAAAATAAAGTGCAAGACTTTGATTATATGTGGTGAGCAAGATAAAGTTAATCTTAAAAGCCTAAAACAGCTTAATGATAATATAAACCAAAGTGAACAAAGAATTATTAGAAATTCAAAACATGAAGTTAATATAGAAAATCCAATAGAACTTTCAAATGAAATAATAAAATTTTTTGATTTAAAATAAAAAGACAGAAATATAACCAAATAAAAATAATTATTAAAATAAGAATGGATATCTATATCCGTTCTTTATCACATATATAAATGTAATTATGTTACTATACTAGCAGTTGTTTTCCTCACTCAACGATTAGTATGTTTACTTTTTATAATAGAAACCTTACAATAATTATAAAGGAGGGGGATTATGGACCAAGTAAAAATAGGAAAATTTATTGCTCAATGCAGAAAAAAGAAAAATATAACACAAGTAGAATTAGCAGAAAAATTAAATATAACAGACAGAGCAATATCAAAATGGGAAACAGGAAAAGGTATGCCTGATTCATCTATTATGCTTGACTTGTGTAACGAACTTGGGATTAATGTAAATGAGTTATTAAGTGGGGAAGTGATAAAGATGGAAAATTATGATAAAAAAGCAGACGAAAATTTTATAAATTTACAAAAGGAAAAAGAAAATAGTGATAAAAGATTATTATTCATTGAAACAATAATGGGAAGCATTATGACTATATCTTTTTTATTAATGATATTTTTGTCAATATTTGCTATTGAAAATAATATATGGAGAATAATTACAATAGTGGTAGGTATCATAGTATTTATAGTAAGTATAAGTACATGTCTTTTGATTGAACAAAAAGCAGGATATTATCAATGTGATAATTGCAAGTATAAATATATTCCTAGTTATAAACAAGTGCTATTTGCAATGCACTCCGGAAGAACAAGATATATGAAATGCCCTAAGTGTCATAAAAAATCTTGGAATAAAAAAATTCTTGATTAATATGTTGAAAAATTACTTTATAAAAAAATATAGAGTAATTTTTTTATTTATGATATAATGCTATAAGGTAGTAAGCTATCAAGGAGATGATATATATGGAGAAATGGTTAAAATTAGCAATAGAAATTCAAAGTTTAGCACAGGCAGGATTAACATATACAAATAATGTCTATGATATAGAACGATATGAAAGATTAAGAGATATATCAGCAGAAATGATAAGTATGAAATCAGATTTAGAATTGAATAAAATAAAAGATTTGTTTTGTAACGAAAAAGGCTATCAGACACCTAAAATAGATACAAGAGCAGTTATATTCAAATATGATAAAATTCTATTAACACACGAAAACAATGGAACTTGGTCATTGCCACGGTGGTTGGTGTGATGTTCTAGAATCTATTGGAAGCAATACAAAAAAAGAAGTTAAAGAAGAAACAGGATTAGATGTAGAAACCGTTAAAATAATTTCTATTCAAGATAGAAATAAACACAATAAACCAACATATGCTTATGGAGTATGTAAAATATTTGTCTTGTGTAATGTTATTGGAGGAGAGTTTGTTGAGAATATAGAAACAACTGAAATTAATTATTTTTCCTTAGATGAAATACCAAATAATTTAGCCGAAGAAAAAACAAATAGAGAACAAATTGAAATGTGTTTTAAAGCATATAAAAATGAAAATTGGCAAGTACAATTTGACTAAAAAAGTACAATTTATGGAGAAGATTAAATGAAAAAAGTATTAAAATATATAATAATATTTATTATCCTAATAGCAATAATTATTTTAGGAATAAATTTATACATAATATTATCCACCAAAAAACAAATTATTAAAAAAGAAGACTACACAAAATTATCAGACATAGACTGTATAATAATCCTAGGAGCTGGAATAGTAGAAGATAAGCCTAGCCATATGTTAGAAGACCGATTATTAGAAGGCATAAAATTATATCAAAATAATATATCTGATAAAATAATAATGAGTGGAGACCACGGAAGAAAGGAATATGATGAAGTAAATGTAATGAAAAATTATGCAATTCAAAGAGGAGTACCATCAGAAAATATCTTTATGGACCATGCAGGATTTTCTACTTATGAAAGCATATATAGAGCAAGAGATATATTCAAAGCAAGAAAAGTAGTAATAGTAACTCAAAAATACCATTTATATAGAGCTTTATATATTGCAAATCAGTTAGGAATTGAAGCATATGGAGTAGGAGCAGACCCAAGGCAATATGTAGGGAAAACATATAGAGAAATGAGAGAAATACTAGCAAGAAATAAGGATTTTATAAAATGCATATTCAAACCTGAGCCTACTTATTTAGGCGAAACAATTCCTGTAAATGGAAATGGAGACATAACAAATGATGATAAAAAAGATATTTAATAATATATATTAAAAAATCGAAAATAATTAATAGTGATAAATACAATAAATAAAGGGAATGATGTTATAATTAAAATATTTATAGAGATTAGGAGATTATAAATGTTACAAGTAAAAAACATACATAAACAATATAAAACAGGTGACTTAATACAAACAGCTTTAGATAATGTAAGCCTAAATCTAAGAGACAATGAATTTGTTGCAATTCTTGGCCCAAGTGGTTCAGGAAAGACAACTCTTTTAAACATTATTGGAGGCTTAGACCGTTACGATAAAGGAGATTTAATAATAAATGGAATTTCTACAAAAAAGTATAAAGACAGAGATTGGGACTCCTATCGTAATCATACCATAGGATTTGTATTCCAAAGTTATAATTTAATACCACACCAAACAATTTTAGCAAATGTAGAATTAGCATTAACAATATCGGGACTATCAAAAAGTAAAAGAAGAGAAAAAGCAATAAAAGCACTTGAACAAGTAGGATTAGCAAATCAAATACATAAAAAACCAAATCAATTATCAGGTGGTCAAATGCAAAGAGTCGCTATTGCAAGAGCATTAGTAAATGACCCAGATATTGTACTTGCTGACGAGCCAACTGGAGCATTAGATAGTGATACAAGTATTCAAGTTATGGAATTATTAAAGAAAGTGGCAAAAGACCGTTTAGTAGTAATGGTAACACATAATCCAGAACTTGCAGAAGATTATGCAACTCGTATTGTAAATATTAAAGATGGTAAAATTCTTTCAGACACAAATCCATATATAATAGAAAAAGAGAAAAATCCAAAACCAGTGCACAAGAATTTAGGAAAAACAACAATGTCTTTTTTAACTTCCTTATCTTTAAGCTTTAATAACTTAAAAACTAAAAAAGGGAGAACTATTTTAACATCTTTTGCAGGTTCAATTGGTATTATTGGTATAGCATTAATATTATCACTATCGAATGGAGCTAATATATATATTAAATCAGTAGAAGAAGACACATTATCTGAATATCCCTTACAAATACAAAGCACAGGAATTGATATGAGTTCATTACTTATAGATACAAATAATGAAAGTGAGAAACAAAATGAAGGGGATATAGCTGTTAGTAAAAAAATAACAAATATGTTTTCTACAATAGGTTCAAATGATTTAAAATCATTTAAGAAGTATTTAGAAAGTGATGAAAGTAATATTAAAGAATATGCAAAAGCTATTGAATATTCATATGATGTGACACCAATAATTTATAGTTCAGACACAGAAAATATAAGGCAAGTAAATCCAGACATTACTTTTGTAAGTTTAGGAATTGGAGCAGGAGCCTCTAGTAATAGTATGATGTCTAGTATGATGAGTACAAATGTATTTTTTAAAATGCCAAAAGATAGCAAACTATATGAAAATCAATATGATGTAAAAGCAGGAAAATGGCCAACAAGTTATAATGAATGTGTCTTAGTTTTAACCTCACAAGGAAATATTAGTGACTTTTTATTATATACATTAGGATTAAGAAATTACAGCGAAATACAAGATTTAGTTACTCAATTTTCAAGTGGAAAAGAAGTAGATACACCAAAAGATTTGGGTACATATAATTATGAAGATATTTTGGGAACTACTTTCAAGCTTATAAATGCTAGTGACTGCTATGAGTATGATGGAGAATATAAAGTTTGGAGAGATAAAGTTGATAATAAAGAATATATGAAAAATATTGTATCAAATGGAGAAGATTTAAAAATAGTTGGAATCGTACAGCCAAAAGAAGGAGCAACAAGTACAATGCTTTCTAGTGGAATTTATTATCCAGATTCTTTAACAAATCATGTTATTGAAAATGCAAGAAATAGTAAAATAGTGCAAGACCAATTATCAAATCCAGAAGTTAATGTATTTACTAGCAAAAGATTTGATGAAACTGAAAAAGAAAACTCTTTTGACATGAATTCATTAATAGATATAGATACAAATGCTATTAAATCAGCCTTTAAAGTAGATAAATCAAAAATAAATCTTGATTTTGGAGATTTAAACAATTTATTAACCCAAAACTCTTTACCAGCTATAAATATAAATGATATTTTAAGCAAAATTCAATTTTCAATGTCACAAGAAGATATTAAAAATATAATATTAGATTTGGTTAAAGGATACGAAGAATATATTCAAAATAAACCAGATGCAAATATAAATGAAATAAGTAAACAACTAACAGAATACTTGCAAACAAAAGAAGTAAATGAATTGATAAATAGAAAAATTAAAGAATTTATTAAAGAAAATGGTAGTCTAACTATCACACAAAAACAACTAGAAGAACTTATGAAAGAAATATTATCAGGATATGAAAATTATGTAAACGATAATGGACTAGTAAGCGTAGAAGACTTAAACAAATATATTGTAGAATATATGAATTCTGATAAAGCAAAAGATGTTATAACTAAAAATATATCAAAGATAATGACATCTCAAAATTTAGAAAAACAAATAACCAATATAATGGGACAATATATGCAAAATGTTATGGGAACAATTAGTAAAAGCTTACAAAAACAAATGGAGTCAAGTATAAGAAATTTAAGCAAAACGATGACAAATGCAATAAGTATAGACGAAAATGCCTTTATGGGAGCATTTAAAATGAAAATGAATGAAAAAGAATTAGCTGAATTATTTAATTCCATTATGAATAAAGAAAATGTTACATATGAGAGTAATTTAAGAAAATTAAATTATGCTAATTTTGATGAGCCAAGTGAAATTGATATTTATCCAAAAGACTTTGAAGGAAATAAGGCAATTACAAGTTTAATAAAAGATTACAATACTAGTATGAAGGAAAATGGAGAAGAAGATAAAGTGATTTCTTATGCTGATATGATAGGTTCATTAATGAGTTCAGTAACAACTATTGTTGATACAATAAGTTATGTATTAATTGCATTTGTTGCAATATCATTGGTGGTTTCATCTATTATGATAGGTGTTATTACATATATTAGTGTATTAGAGCGAAAAAAAGAAATTGGAATTTTAAGAGCAATGGGAGCATCTAAGCAAAATGTATCACAAGTATTTAATGCTGAAACAATTATTATAGGAGGCTTAGCAGGAATAATTGGAGTAGGTATAACTTTATTATTAATAATTCCTATAAATCAAATTATTGCAGTAATAGCAAATGGAGTAAATGTTAAAGCATCACTACCACTTGGAGCAGGAGTTATTCTGGTTGTATTAAGTATAGTTTTAACTTTAATTGGAGGTATTATTCCATCTAAAAAAGCTGCAAAAGAAGACCCAGTATTGGCTTTGAGAAGTGAGTGAGTATAAAAGGATTACCAATTAGAACAATGGAAGATGTAAATAAAAAAAGACGAAATGGAAAGATAGATTATTTTATTAAAATTGGAAGATATATTGATATTTATTCAGATGAATTTGAAATTAAAATATAATGAAAATTTTACAAATTTAGAAAGAATAATGAGGTAAGACATGAAAATAAAAAACTTGAAATGTTATTTATTAAAAATAGTGAAAGAGGAAAAGGGCTAGGAAAAAATTATTAAACTATGGAATAGAAAATTATAATGTAAATGAGTTAGCAGTAAATGAACAAAATCTAAATAGCAAAGGATTTTATGAATATATGGGATTTAAAACTTATAAGAGAACAGAACTAGATGAACAAGGAAATCCTTATCCAATTTTATATATGAGATTAGAAAAATAAATTTGTAAAGGAGGTAAAATTTACATATGGATAAGTTTAAGGAAATAAGACCTATTGTACTTGGAATAGTAAAAAGAGATGACAAAATTTTAGTTAGCAAAGGGTATGATAAAATTAAAAATGAAATATTTTATAGAAGTATAGGTGGAGGTATTGAATTTTTAGAGAATAGCAAAGATGCATTAAAACGAGAATTTAAAGAAGAACTTAATATAGACATTAATGTTGGAGATTTTTTAGGTATATCTGAAAATATATTTACTTATAATGGAAGAAATGCACATGAATTGATATTATTTTATAATGTTGACATAAGTGATTCAAATTATAAGGAAAAATATCATATAATTGATGATATTTGTGAAACTGATGCAATGTGGATTAATATTGACAAGTTTATAAATAAGGAATTAAAAATATATCCAGAAGAAGTATTTAAATACTTAAAATAATAGTAATATCTAAATAAGTACTTGTCAAAAATATTATCAGAGCATCTAAAAATTATATAGAAGAAAACAATAAAGAGGAATAGAGATATGATAAGGAAATTTGAAAAAAATGATATAAATACTATAATGGAAATATGGGAGAATGAAAACATAAGAACTCATAATTTCATTGAAAAAGAATATTGGAAAAATAATTATAAATATGTCAAAGATATTTTACCAAATGCAGATATATATGTTTATGTTTTAGGTGAACAGATTGTAGGATTTGTTGGTTTAAATAATAATTATATTGAAGGGATATTTGTAGATATAAATAATCAACATAATGGAATAGGGACATCTTTACTAGATAAAATAAAAGAAGATAAAGAAAACCTAACATTAAATGTATATAAGAAAAATGCAAATGCTATTAAGTTTTATGAAAAAAACAATTTTATAATTACAAGTGAAAATATAGATAAGAATACAAATGAAATAGAATATACAATGACTTGGAAGAAATAATAGAAACATTACAATTTTAGTATAGATAGGAGGAGCAATGTCTTTAATAAGTGTAAATAATTTAACATTTGGATATGATGGAAGCTATAATAATATATTTGAAGATGTATCATTTAACATAGATACTAATTGGAAAATAGGCTTAATTGGTAGAAATGGTAAAGGGAAAACAACATTTTTAAAGTTGTTGCATGGAAAATATAAATATAAAGGAACAATATCAAAAAATGTTGATGTTGATTATTTTCCTTTTGAAGTACTCAATAAAGATAGAAAGTCAATAGAGATAGTAAATGAAATCGCTCCTAATGTTGAAGATTGGGAGATTATAAAAGAATTGAATTTGCTTAATACTAATACAGAGATATTATATAGGAGCTTTAATCTATTAAGTGGTGGAGAACAAATGAAAATACTTTTAATAAGTCTATTTTTAAAAGGAAATAATTTCTTACTTATAGATGAGCCTACAAATCATTTAGACATAGAAACGAGAAATAATCTAGTTAATTATTTAGAAAAGAAAAAAGGTTTTATATTAGTATCTCACGATAGAAATTTTCTAGACAAAGTTGTGAACCATATAATTGCTATAAATAATACTAATATTGAAATTAGAAAAGGTAATTTTTTATCTTGGAAAGAAAATAAAGATAAACAAGATAATTTTGAAATAGCACAAAATGAGCGATTACAAAAAGATATAAATAGACTCGAAATTTCTTCTAAAAGTTCTGCAAAATGGTCAAATGAAGCTGAAAAAGGTAAAAGCAAAAAATATAATTCTGAAACAACAATAGAAAGTGAATAATGGAGATAGAATTGCAATAGTTGGAAAAAATGGCATAGGCAAATCAAGCATATTAAAGCTTATTTTAGGAAAAAAGATAGAATATAATGGAGAATTTAAAGTAGCAAATAATCTAAAAATATCTTATGTATCACAAAGTACAGAAGATTTAAAAGGAAATTTAAAATCTTTTGCTAGGGAAAATAAAATAGATGAAAGTATTTTCAAAGCAATGTTAGTAAAAATGGGCTTATCACAAGATGATTTTGATACTAATATACAAGATATGAGTGAAGGTCAAAAGAAAAAAGTTTTAATTGCAAAAAGCATATCAGAACAAGCAAATATTTATATATGGGATGAACCTTTGAATTATATTGATATATTAACAAGAGAACAAATAGAGGATGCTATTTTAAATTATAAACCTACACTTATTTTTGTAGAACATGATGAAACTTTTATAGAAAAAGTAGCAACGAAAAATATAAATTTAGAAAAATAGGTGTGAGACAAATATAGAAATTTTATTTATGAAAAACTACACAAAAATAAAATAGTGTGATATAATGTTAATGACTTTTGGAAATGAATAACATAAAAATGCTATTTAGGAATAATGAAAAAGTTGAAATATAAGGTATAAACCTTGAAATAAATGAAAATAAATAAAAGGAGGAATTAACAATGTCAGGACACAGTAAATGGCACAACATACAAGCTAAAAAAGGAAAAGCTGATGCAGCAAGAGGAAAAATATTCACAAAATTAGGAAGAGAACTATTAATAGCAGTAAAAGAAGGTGGACCAGACCCAGCAGGAAATTCAAAATTAAAAAATGTAATAGCTAAATGTAAAGCAGCAAACATGCCAAATGATACAATTAACAATGCAATAAAAAAAGCATCAACAAGTAATGAAAACTATGAAGAAATAGTATATGAAGGATATGGACCAAACGGAGTAGCTGTAATAGTAGAGGCTTCAACTGACAATAAAAATAGAACAGCAGCAGACGTAAGACATGTATTTGATAAAGCAGGAGGAAATTTAGGAACAACAGGATGTGTATCATATATGTTTAACAAAAAAGGAGTAATAATCATAGAAAAAGCTTCAACAGATATGGATGAAGATGAATTAATGATGTTAGCATTAGATGCAGGAGCTGATGATTTTCAAGCATCAGAAGAAATATACGAAATAACAACAGAACCATCAGAATTTACACAAGTGAGAGAAAAATTAGAAGAGTCTGGATTAGAATTTTTAGAAGCTGAAATACAAATGTTACCTACAACAACAGTAGCTTTAGATGAAAAAGGTACTGAAAAAATGGAAAGATTAATTGAAAGACTAGAAGAATTAGATGATGTAGCAAATATATATCATAACTGGGAAGAATAATAAATCAAAATAGATAAATGACAGTAAGATACAGTTATTTATCTATTTTTACATTATAGATAGCATATAAAGTGGAGGAAAATATAATGCAAAAGAAAAATAGTAAATTACAAGTAGTGATATTAATAATACTAATATGTATATTGATAGCATTAGGAACATTTTCATATTTGTACTTTTTTACAGATTTATTAAAAAGTCCAAGTGAAGCCTTTATAAAATATGCTACTCAAATAGGTAGCAATAAAAATGGATTTATAAGTGATAATCTTCAAGAGTACTATAATAAGCAAAATTCAAGTCCATATGAAGAAATTGGAAATATGAACTTTAAAATTTCAATACCTAATTTAGAAGAAGAACTAAAATTAGTGCAAAATTTTAATATAAGTACATCAGGAAAAGCAGATAGAACTAATCAAAATATAGAAAAGCAGATAAACTTTAATTACTCTAATAATCAAGAATTTCCAATGACATATATAAGAAATAAAAACACAGAAGGAATTCAAACAAAGTATGTGGGAAAAAAGTTTATTGCAATTAGAGAAGAAAAAAATGAAAATGAGCAACAAGTAAATACAGAAAATAATATTGAAAATGATGTAACACAAAATAACAGTAATGATGAAAGCAAAAATAACAATAATAATTTAGAAGAGGAAAAACAAGCAGGAGAAGAGCAAGAAATAGCTCAACAAGAAGGCGAAGAACAATCAGGGGGAGATGTTACAAAACTATCAAAGAAAGTAGAAAGTGCAAAAAATAGAAAAGTAGAAGCTCAAGACATAATAGAAATATATAACAATTATGGAAAAATAATTAAAGAACAGGTAAAAGAAAATAATTGTATTAAAATATCTGATAATCAAAATACAGCATATAAACTAAAATTAACAGGAGAGCAAACAAGAGATATATTAATACAAATGTTAGAAAAACTAAAACAAGACGATAAAACACTTAGCATAATAAGTGATTACTATAAGCTGTTAGGAAGTTCAACAGGATTAAAATCTAGTGATATAAATAAAAACATAGAAAAGTTAAAACAAAGTGATAAACTAAAAAATACATATACAGAGATATCTTTATATACTCAAAAAGGAAAATTAAACAAAATTTTAGTAACTTCAGCAAACAACAAAATTGAAATATCAAAAAATGAAAACAAATCAGAGACTTTATATAATATAATTCTAGAAATTGAAGATTCTGAAAACAATTTATCTAAATTTAATTTAGATATAAAATATATAGGATTAGAAGATTTAGAAGAAATAACAGAAAGCTATAACTTAAAAATTGAAACTCCATATACTGATAATACTTTAAATTCAGAAGTAAAAATATTATCAAAAGAAGAAGAAAAATCAGCAGTAGAAACTATGGTTGCAGATGCAAAATCAGAAAAACTATTAAAAGGAGAAAACGCTGATACAATTACAGATACAGATATTCAAAATATCTTAAATTCAGGTAATAATGAATTTTATACAAATATGAAAGTAGAAAAACAAGATGAAATTACTTTTAAAATCACATTTATTAATACAAGTGATGAATTTTTAATAGATAATAAAGGGAAAATAACAAAAGAGCCAGATAAAAATGAAAGAAAAGAAGAAAAAAGTAAAAAAACAGAAAAAATACAATATGAAACTAAGTTTGAAAATAAAGTAAAATTTGTACCAAATGTAAGTATTGAAAGATTAACATCAGAAAATGCAGTTATATTGAATGATAAAGACCAAGAATATATAAATAATTTATTGTCAGCAATAGAACAAAGATGGAAAGATGTTAATGCAAAATTTATGGAGGAATTAGGGGCATCAGAAGAGCAAAATCCAATAAAATATATTATACCAACATATATTTTGTCACAAAATGCAAATGGACAAAATACAAATCAAGAAGAAGTTAATACATTTAATGCAAAGTTTGAGTTATATCAAAGTACAAATTCAAAAGGAGCAACAGTAAAAGGTTTACTAACAACAATACAAAATAATAATGAAGTAGAAGGAAATAATAAGATAGAAGAAGTTAATCTGAATGGAGAAGAGTTTGAAGTAACAGAGCAAAATATAACTCTTATGAAGAGTAGTATTAATGTAGAAGATGATTATAAAATAGAATTTGAAAAGGATTCAGATACAGGTTTAATATATAGAGTAGTAGTAAATAAAAAATAATAGTTATAAAATTCCAAGTGAAGCATATATATAATAGTATATGTGAACATATTGGAAAAAAGCCAAATTGTTCAAGAAACAGTTTGGCTTTTTTTGTTTGAATAGGGAGAATCAATTTTCGTATTCAATAAAAAGATACAATAGATATGGATTATTCGATAATGATTTTTTAAGTAGCCGCTGGAACTGGGTGTTAATTATAATTTTTTAGGATTTTGGACTACTCATTCCATTCAGAAAGAATTGGTAAGGCTTTTCATGAGCCTCTTTCACTCAGACCCCTTCATGCTTCAGGTACCGTGAACATTCCTCATTCGAAAGCCTAACCAATTCTAATCTTCATTTTAATCGAACGTCCAAAATCCTAAAAAATTATAATTAACACCCAGTTCCAGCTTCTCTACAATAAAAAATATTAGCAATTAACTGATATTGGTTTTGAGATTTTAAGTTGTTAAAGGAGGGGATTAGAATAGAAGAAATAATTAGATATTTTCCAATCAATATTTCAAGTTTATTATATAAAGCAATAAGCCAAAATGAAAAATTAAAAGAACAAATTCAGGAAATTCGTATAAGAGTAGGTAGACCAATAATTTTAAAACTACAAAATTTAGATATATTAATAGAATATATAGTAAATCAAACAGAAATATTACAAATATTAGAAAAAATTTGTGAGAATTCAATTTATGCATATAAGAATCAAATATGTAATGGATATATAACAATAAAAGGAGGACATAGAATAGGAATAACAGGAAGTGCAGTGGTAGAAAATGAAAAGATTATAAATATAAAATATATAACTAGCTTGAATTTTAGAATAGCAAGACAAGTTTTAAATTGTAGTAACAAAATAATTGGACAAGTTATAGATGAAAAAAATCAAGATATCTATAATACATTAATTGTTTCTCCACCAGGACGAGGAAAAACAACAATTTTAAGAGATTTAATAAGAAATTTAAGTAATGGAATAGATGAAATTAATTTTAAAGGAAGAACTTGTGGAGTAGTTGATGAAAGAGGAGAAATTGCAGCTATGTATAAAGGTGTTCCACAAAATGATATAGGAATAAGAACAGATATCATAGAAAATATTTCAAAGGCAAAAGGAATAAAAATATTAATACGAACAATGGCACCAGAAATTATTGCTTGTGATGAAATTGGTTCAAAAGAAGATGTTGAAGCAATACAAGAAGCAATTATTTCTGGAGTAAAAGGTATTTTTACAATGCATGGCAGAACATTAGATGATGTTAAATCTAATAATCAGATAAATAAATTAATAGAAGAAAATAAAATTGAGAAAATAATATTTATATAAAAGTTCTAAAATTTTTTTTGATGAATACAATATATAAGAAGAAATTTAAGTGTATCTAAAAACGAAAGAGGAAAGGAATGAACTTGAAATGCAAATGATAAAATACATGATGTTAGTTATTATATTCATATCATCAACACTAATAGGAAAATTCTTATCAAAAAAATATACATATAGATTAGAAGAATTAGAAGAAATGCAAAATGCACTAAATATTTTTAAATCTAAGATAAAATTTACATATGAGCCAATTTCGGATATTTTTAATGATATAGCAAAGAATAGTATTCCTAATATAAGTAAAATATTTGCAAAAGCAAGGTATAAAATGAATGAACTATCAGCAGAAGAATCGTGGCAAGAAACTATTGAAGAAGTAGAAACAAACTTAAATGAAGAAGATATTCATGCTATATCAATGTTATCAAAAATGTTAGGACAAACTGATGTAGAGGGGCAAATAAGTCAAATAGAAATAACTCGGAGAATTTTTAGAAAATCAAATAAGACAAGCAAGAGAAGAAAAAAACAAAAATGAAAAATTATATAGTAGACTTGGAACAATAGTAGGAATGACAATTATAATTGTTTTAATATAAATAAAATATTTCAAAAGGAAAAAATACGAAAAAAGATAACTAATATAACTTTTACAAATTTGTTATTAAAATGTAGGATGAAAAAAAGGAAGGATGATATGAAAATGGATATAAATTTATTATTCAAAATAGCTGCAATAGGAATATTAGTAGCAGTATTACATCAAGTGTTAGTAAGAGCTGGAAGAGAAGACCAAGCAATGATGACTACCTTAGCTGGACTAGTTATAGTATTAACAATGGTAATAAAAGAAATTAGTGGATTATTTGATACAGTAAGGACAATCTTTAATCTTTAAATTTAAATAACTCTAATTTATTTATTATTGATATAAATTAAAGATAAATATATTTAGATAGAAAATAAATTGCACATTAATAAATACAGTAAAATTTATTAGAGATAAAAAGAAAATATAATTTAGTTTTTATTAACAAGGAAGATTAATCTATGGAAATTATAAAAATAATAGGAATTGCTTTAATTGCTTTAATAATAATTATTTTATTAAAACAATATAAACCAGAATTTGTACTTTATGTAAGTTTAATAGCAGGAGCTTTAATTCTATTTTTAGTAATAGACGAATTAACAGGAATAGTAAAGTTAATACAATCCATTGCTGATAAGGCTTCAATTAATAGCCAATTTCTATCAATATTATTAAAAATAACAGGAATAGCATTTTTATCAGAATTTGCAGTTAGTATTTGTAAAGACTCAGGAGAAGCAGCTATTGCAAGTAAAGTAGAATTAGGAAGTAAAATTATTATAATATCAATGTCAATTCCAATAATATCAACATTATTAGAAATAATATTGAAAATATTACCATAAGACTTAATAAGGGGTGTAAGATTTGAAAATTTTAATAAATATAATTACAATTTTAATCTTATTTATAACTATGCCAATTTCAAATGCCTCTGATACAAAAGATGAAAGTAATAAAGAAACAATGCTAGAGCAACAAGAAGAATTTGGGGTAGGAGAGTTTATTGATAGTGCTAAAGAATATACAAATGATTTTTTTGATGAGAATGAGTTAAATGATTTTTTTAATAGTGCAATAAAAGGAGAAGTTGATAACAGTTCAATTTTTAAAAAAATTTTAAGTTTACTTGGACAAGAATTTGTCGACAGTATAAAAGCAGTAGGAAGTATATTAGTAATAATAGTTATACATAGCATTTTAAAGGCAATTAGTGAAAGTTTAGAAAATGAAAGTATATCGAAACTAATTTATTATGTTCAATATATATTAATAGTAACTATAATAATGTCTAGTTTTTCTGGAATAGTAAAATTAGTACAAGATACTACTAATAATTTAGTTGGATTTATGAATTTATTAGTACCATTATTAATAGCATTGATGTTGTATACAGGTAGCATAGCAACAAGTGGAGTTTTAGAGCCTATAATATTATTTATGATTAATTTTATAGGAAATATAATACAAACAATAATAATACCAGGAGTATTAATTTTTGCAGGATTAGTAGTTATTTCTAAAATATCTAACAACTTTCAAATTGGAAAACTATCTAAGTTTTTTCAGTCAAGCATAATATGGTTTTTAGGAATAGTATTAACAATATTTGTAGGAGTAGTTTCGCTTGAAGGTACATTGTCTAGTAGTGTAGATGGAATAACTGCTAAGACAACAAAAGCAGTAGTTAGCACAGCAATTCCAGTAGTTGGAAAAATACTAGGAGATGCAGTTGATACTGTTTTAGGATGTGGAATTATTTTGAAAAATGCAGTTGGACTAATAGGAGTTATAGTAGTAATAGCTATATGTATTGCTCCAATTTTAAAATTAGCAATTTTAACAATTACATATAAATTATTAGCAGGTATATGTGAACCAATAGCTGATAAAAATATTGTTAGTTTAATAGAGCAAGTAGGAGATATATTTAAAATATTTTTAGCAATATTAACAACAATATCAGTATTATTAATTATTGGAACAGCTTTAGTAGTAAAGATATCAAACACAGGAATGATGTATAGATAGAGGGGAGTTTATGATTGAGTTTTTAAGTTCTTGGGCGAAGGGATTAGGATTGGCGATTGTAGTTGTTTCGATATTAGAAATGATATTGCCAAATAATAAAACAAAAAAATATATAAGAATGGTAATGGGAGTATATATTTTATTTACAATAATATCTCCATTTATAAAAAATAAACAAACAATAGATGTAAGCAATTTTGAAATAGAGAAATATAATAATTATTTATCAACTTCAGAAAAAACGACACAAACATCGATGGATAAAAGAATAGAAGAACTATATATAGATAAATTAGAAAAAGATATAAGTAAAAAAGTAAAAGAACAAGGTTATGACATATTAAATTGTGAAGTAGAAGCAAAATTAAATGATAGTGAGGAAAATTCAGAAATTTCAAAAATTAAATTGCAAGTAAAAAAGAATGAAAGTAATAAAGTTAATGATAAATTAACATTAGAAAATAAAGTAGTAGAAGAGATACAAAAAATACGACCAATAAATACCAATATTGTTGAAAGAGAAAAAAGTAATAAAAGTGAAAAAATCACAAATGAAGATAAACAAAAGATAAAAAAATTTTTAATGGAAGAGTATGGGGTGAAGGAAAAATGCTTGGAAATAAATTAAAAAAATTAATAAATACAGAAGAGGAAAAACAAGAAGGAAATAACAAAAAGAAAATAGAAAATTTGGTATTTTTAGTAGTAATACTCATAATAACAGTTGTAGCAATAAATGCAATTTGGAATGGAAATAGTAAAAAAAATAAACAAGATGAAAATAGTCAAAATTCAAAACAATTAGCTCAGAATATGAATAATACAACAATAGAAACATCTAGCAATACAAGTAAAGAACTAGAAAAAAATTTAGAAACAATATTATCTAGGATACAAGGAGTGGGTGAAGTAAAAGTTTTTATCAATTATTCTGAATCTAGTGAAGTTGTACCAATGTACAATGAAGCATCAAAAAATAGTAATACAGAAGAAACAGATACTCAAGGAGGAATAAGAAAAATTCAAGAACAAGATTCGCAAAAAGAAATAATATATAAAGAAGAAAATGGAGAAAAAGTACCAATAACTAAAAAAATAGTAGAACCAAAAGTACAAGGAGCAATAATTACGGCAAAGGGGGCAAGTGATGTAAATATAAAAACAAGTATAATTCAAGCAGTTGAGGCAGTAACTGGGTTAGCTACTCATAAGATACAGGTGTTTGAGATGAATTGAAAATGGTTTTAAATTAGCCGCTGGAACTGGGTTATAGGTAAATCCTTTATTAAAAACCTAAATATATTATACAAGGAGAAAATGATATATTTAAAATGTATCATTAAAAGTTTTATGAAAAAATTATTAAAGAAAAATCAAGTAGTAGTATATGTGATTGCATTAATGTTAGTAGTTGCTGGATATCTAAACTTTACTACAAATAATGAACAAGCATTAGAAACAAGCTTGCAAATGGAATCAGATGATATGCAAATAGCAGATATTGGAGATGCTAAGTTAGCTAATAGTGATGATGTTGTTACAGGTAGTGCAGAGAATAATGAAAGAAAGGAAGAAGAGGGCAAAAATCAAAATAATGCAGAAAATAGTATACAAGAAAAGAATATAGAGAAGACAGAAGATAATACTAATAATGAAAATGCAACAAAGGAAAATACAACAGTTCAAACAAGTGGGGCAAATACAAAAGAAGCCGGTGATTATTTTGTGAAATCAAAACTTGAAAGAGATAAGATGTATTCACAAATGCTAGAAACATATGAAAATGTTCTAAATAGTAGCAATTCTTTAGAAACTCAGAAACAAAGCGCCACTGAAGAAATAAAAAAAATCAACGAAATTAAAAATAGTATAATGGTATGTGAAAATTTAATATCTACAAAAGGTTTTAATAATAATATTGTATTTGTTAATGGAGAAAGTATAAGTGTTATAATAGGTTCGGAGCAAGAATTAATAAAAGAACAAGTTGCTCAAATTCAAAATATTATTTCTAGGGAATTGAAGGCAAATATTGATAATATACATATTTCAAATAAGAAACTTTTTAGTTAAAATATAATTATTAAATATTAGTTTGACTAATTGATAAAATAGAAAAAATACTTGACAAATGAATGTTAATAAGATAATATTTTAATATAATAACAAACAAAAGAGGAGTATATTATGAATTTAGAAATGGCTAAAACCCTTGCGAGAGTACACACACACACACACACACACACACAATATCTTTATTAATAAATAAAAAAACATTATAAATAAAAGACAATGATAAAAGCCTATATTATAAGGTTTTTATTGTTGTCTTTTTTATGTGGAAATTGACATAAAAAAAGAAAGGCGGAAAATAAATGAGTATAAAAAAAGATAATATGCAAAATGGAATAACTCTTATAGTTTTGGTGATAACCATATTGGTATTACTAATATTAGCAGGAGTAAGCATAGTAGTGCTAACAGGAGATAATGGAATATTAGAAAATACAAAAACTTCAAAAGAAAAAACAAAAATTGGAGAGGAAAAAGAAATTGTTAAATTATCTCAAAATGCAGATTTAATATCTAATGATGGCAAAAGAAATACAAAAGAAGGTTTACAAAATGAATTAGATAGTATGGAAGGAACAAATAAAACAAAAGTAATAAGAGATGGAAAAGATAGCTATATAGTAACTTTTTTAGATACAAATAGAAATTATAAAATAAAATATGGCAAAGAAGTAGAAGGACCAATTGAAATAGAGGTAGCAGAAGATAATAAAGCTGGAGATATAACCAAAGGAAATACTTTAGATGGAAGTAAAGAAAAACCGTATCAAATAAATTGTATCGAAGATTGGATAGATTTTTCAAATAAATCTGAAACAGATGATTTTACAGGAAAAGAAATAATACTGACGAGAAATTTAGATTTTTTATCAGAATTAGCATATGAGGATTATCGAACAACTAAATATGGTGATATGAATAATGATGGGAAAACTAATGAGTTAATGGAAGAGTTAACAACAGGTACCGGAGTTAAGCCTGTAAATATATTTAAAGGAAACTTTGATGGACAAAATAAAAAAATTAATAATTTATATATAAATTCAAGCGAAGCAAATGCAGGTTTATTTAAAGAAGTATCTAATGCGACAATAAAAAATCTAATAGTACATGGAGAAATTTTTTCTGTTAGTAATATTGGTGGAATTGCTGCTCATATATCTGGAAAATGTTATTTTTATAATTTAGAATATAGTGGAGAAATAGGAGAATATAAACCATTTATTACAAATACTGGAGGAATAATTGGGTCAGTAGCAAATAATAGTAATATAGAGATAAATCAATGTAGAAATACAGCAAATATAATTGGTAGCGGATATATTGGAGGAATTATAGGAAAAATTGAGTCAAAAGTGAAAATAAAAATCATAAACAGCTATAATGAAGGAATTTTAATATTAAAACCTTCAAAACTTCTTCAACCATATGTTTCAGTAGGAGGAATTTTAGGAAATGCATCTTTAGAGCTAGTTATAGCAAATTGTTACAATGTAGGAAAAATAGTAAATGAAGTAAACAATACTTATAATGCTGCTAGTGGGATTTTAGGGTCATCAATTAATGTGGATAGTACCAATATCACAAATTGTTATAACATAGGAGAAACAAGAGCAAAATATTCATATATAACTCCATTTTCCGGAGGAATTCAAGGAGGATTTTGGTATGGACAATATAAATCAACTATAACTAATTGTTATTATGATGGATCTAAAAGTGATAGAAGTGTGGGTGGCACTAAAGAAGAATATGCAACAAAATTAACAACAAATCAAATTCAAGGAAAAGAAAAAATAGATAACCAAGATGGAACAAGTAGTACATTAGTAGAATTATTAAATAAGGAAATAGAAAATAATTCTACTGGTGCAGATACAAGCAATTGGCTGAGATGGAAAGAAGGAGAAAATGGTTATCCGACATTTGAAGGGATGTAAAATGAAATAGAGTATAAATTTTTATAAAAAAATATCGAAAATTTTACAAGTGAATTTTCGATATTTTTTATTGTATAGGAAAAATCAACTTTTATCTTGACCATATATAAGATTTTTTCGTATACAACAAATAAAAGTTACCTTTAAAAAGACCCACGATAGCCTTTCTAGTGTAGCTTCGCTACTTTTCTTATTTATGCAATTTTATTAGCCATTGTTCTTATGTATTCCCCTAATTCAGTATCATTTAATTCCAATTCTATAATTAAATTACGCAATACATCACGCCTAGGCAAATCTTCTTCATTATCTATTCGCACATATTGTCTAAGGCTAATACCAAGTATTTCAGACATTTTTTCTTGAGTATAGTTTTTTTCCTTTCTTTTTTCTTTAATCATAAAATCACCTTAAATATAACTTGGTTTAATTATTGCATAAAAAAATTTTAAATTGTATTGACATTTTATGTCATAGAAATATGAATATAAAATTATTTGAATTGACCATTTAGACCAATAGAAAAAAATAAAAAAATAATGTATAAATACAATAATAAAAATTATTAAAAATATCAAATTAGTTATTATAGTAAATAAATTAGTATAATTATCCTAAATTTATAGTTGGAGATTTAAGATAAACGAATTTAATGTAAGGAGAAAAAGCTTGAATAGTATAGAAATAATTCAAACTGGAATATATCTACCAAAAGAAAAAATTACAAACTCACAATTAGAAAAAAAATTAAACTTAGAAGAAGGATATATTCAAAAAAGAACAGGAATAGAAAATAGATATTATGCAAGTCAAGAAAAAATAGAAGATATTGCATATAAAGCAACTAAGAAAATTTTTACAAAAGACATAAAAAAAGAAGATATAGGACTTATAATAACAGCAACAACATCAACAAATTTATTAATGCCGGGAATATCAAACTATATTCAAAAAAAATTAGAAATAGAAAGATGCATATGTTTAGATATTTTAGCTGGTTGTAGTGGATATATAAATGCATTAGATATTGCAAGGTTGTATTTACAAGATGATTCTATAAAAAAAGCATTAGTAATTGGAGTAGATGTTTTATCAAAAAATCTAAAAGAAGAAGATGTAGCAACTAGAGTAGTTTTATCAGACGGAGCAGGTGTAATTTTAATTGGTAAAAGTCTAAATGAGAATAAGAAATATGAATCAAATATAACTTCAGAAATCGATGAAAAGAAAATTCTAACTTCAAAAACAGATGATAAATTATATATGAATGGAAAAGAAATATATAAATATGCAGTAACTAAAACAATAGAAAATATAAATGAATTGTTAGAAAAATCTAATGAAACAATAGAAAATATAAAATATATAATACCACATCAATCAAATATAAAAATAATGAATTCAATAGCAAATAGATTAAATATTGATATAAACAAAATGTATATAAATATTCAAAACAAAGGAAATACTTTTTGCGCAAGTATTCCAATTGCAATAGATGATATGATGGGAAATAATTTACTGAAAAAAGGTGACAAAATAATTTTATTAGGTTATGGAGGCGGACTAAATACAGGAAGTATTTTAATTGAAATATAGAAAGATAAATAACGAAATGTCTATAAGTAAGCTTATATAAATTATATTAAACTGCAAGAAAATAATTAGAATTTTAATTCAAAGATAATAAAATAGTAAAATTTATTAAAATATATTAGACATAAAATATAAAAATGAAAGGAAAAAAAGAAAATGAAAAGAGCATTTTTATTTCCAGGGCAAGGAGCTCAAATAGTAGGAATGGGAAAAGATATATATGAAAAATATGAAGTAGCAAGAAAGATATATGATGAGGCATCAAGAATATCAGGAATAGATGTAAAAAAGATATGTTTTGAAGGACCTGATGAAGAATTAAATAAAACAGAAAATACTCAAATAGCAATATTAACAACAAGTTTAGCAATTTTAGAAGTATTAAAATCTCAAAATGTAAATGCAGAAATATCAACAGGGTTAAGCTTAGGAGAATATGGGGCATTAATATATTCAGGAATTATAAGTTTTGAAGATGGCATAAAACTAATAAAACAAAGAGGATATTATATGGCAAATTTGCAACCTAAAGAAGAATATTCAATGGCAGCAGTAATAGGATTAGACTCAAAGAAAATAGAAGAAGTGTGCAAGGAAATCAGGGAAAATGGGAAATTTATAGTACCAGCAAATTATAATTGTAGTGTACAAACAGTAATATCAGGAGAAAGCTCAGCAATAGATGAAGCAATGGAAAAATTAGGAGAAATAGGTGCAAAGAGAGTAGTAAAACTAAAAACAAGTGGACCATTCCATACAATAAAATTGGAAAAAGCAAAACAAGAATATAAAAAAGAATTAGAAAAGGTAAAATTTAATAAAGGTAAAGTAAAAGTTATAAAGAATATTGATGGGACTTTTTATAATGAAAATGATAATATATGCAAAATATTAGCAAATCATATAATAAGTCCAGTAAGATTTGATAAAGCAATTGAGCTAATGAATAAGGAAGATATAGGAGAATATGTAGAAATAGGTCCAGGAAAGACACTAACTACATTTGTAAAAAAAGATAATAAAGTTGCAAAGACATTTAATATTAGCACAGTAGCAGATTTAGAAAAATATTTTGAATATGAAAAGTCAATATAATTTGAAGAAAGTATTAAATTTAGATACTTAAAATCATGAATATATAAAAATATCACTATTAATTATATAAAATAGGTGATATATAAGATAAATATATTTTTAATAAAAAATCCAATTAGATATAGATAAAAAGGAGAAAAAATTTTATGAAAGAAAATAAAACAATATTTATAACAGGTGGTTCAAGAGGAATAGGAAAAGAAGTTGCCTTAAAATTTGCAGAAAATGGCTATAATATAGTAACAAATTATGTTTCAGAGAAAACAGATGTGGAAGGATTAAAAAAAGAATTTGAAGAAAAAGGGGTAAAATCACTAATACTTAAAGCAGATGTAACAAATTCAGAAGAGATAGAAAATTTAGTAAAAAAAGCAGTAGAAGAATTTGAAAGTATAGATGTATTAGTAAATAATGCAGGAATAACAAAAGATAATTTATTAATGAGAATGAGTGAAGAAGAATTTAGTAAGGTAATAGATGTAAATTTAAAAGGAACATATATAGTAACAAAAATAGTATCTAAATATATGATGAAAAAAAGACAAGGAAGCATAATAAATCTATCTTCTGTTGTCGGAGTGGTAGGAAATGCAGGTCAATGTAACTATTCAGCATCAAAAGCAGGAATAATAGGATTTACAAAAAGTATAGCAAAAGAATTAGCATCAAGAAATATAAGAGCAAATGCAGTTGCACCAGGTTTTATAGAAACAGATATGACAGCAGTATTAGGAGATAATTTAAAAGAAAACATATATAATCAAATACCATTAAAAAGAATGGGAAAAGCAAAAGAAGTTGCAAATTTAGTTTATTTTTTAGGTACAGAAGAAAGTTCATATATAACAGGTCAAGTAATAAGTGTAGATGGCGGAATGACAATGTGTTAATTCGAATATTAAGAAAAGGAAAGGAAAAAGAAAACAATGGAAAGAAGAGTTGTTATAACAGGATTAGGAGCTTTAACTCCAATTGGAAATAATGTAGAAGAATTTTGGAAAGGCATAAAAGAAGGAAATTGTGGGATAGATAATATAACATATTTTGATACAGAAAATTTCAAAGTAAAATTAGCAGCAGAATTAAAAGGATATGATGCAGAAAAATATTTTGACAAAAGAGAAGCAAAAAGATTAGACAAATTTTCACAATATGCTATGGTAGCAGCAAGAGAAGCATGGAAAGATAGTGGATTAGATAAAGAAAAAGAAGATATGGAAAGAGTTGGAGTAATAGTTGGTTCAGGAATAGGTGGAATTGAAACAATAGAAAACGAACATGAAAAATGTATGCAAAAAGGACCTGATAGAGTATCTCCAATGTATATACCTATGGGAATATTAAATATGGCAACAGGAAATGTAGCAATAGACATAGGAGCAAAAGGTGAATCTATGGCGATGGTAACAGCATGTGCATCTGGAACTCATTGTATAGGTGAAAGTTTTAGAATGATAAAACATGGATACCAAGATGTAGTGTTAGCAGGAGGAACAGAAGCAGGAATAACACCTCTAAGCATAGCAGGATTTACAAATATAAAAGCATTAACAAAATCAGAAGACAAAACAAGAGCAAGTATCCCATTTGACAAAGAAAGAAGTGGATTTGTAATGGGAGAAGGTGCTGGAATAATTATTTTAGAAGAATTAGAACATGCTAAAAAAAGAGGGGCAAAAATTTATGCAGAAATAGTAGGATATGGAGCGACTTCAGATGCATATCATATAACATCACCAGCGCCAGGAGGAGAAGGTGGTGCAAGAGCTATAAAAATTGCTATGAAAGAAGCAAAAACTAAACCAGAAGAAATAACATATATAAATGCACATGGCACATCAACACATCTAAATGATACATTTGAAACACAAGCAATAAAAACTGCATTAGGAGAAGAATATGCTAAAAAAGTGATGGTAAGTTCTACAAAAGGACATACAGGACACCTATTAGGAGCAGCAGGTGGAGTAGAAGCAATTGTATGTGCAAGAGCAATAAAAGAGGGATTTGTTCCTGCAACAATTAATTACAAAGTACCTGATGAAGAATGTGATTTAGATATAGTTCCAAATCAAGGAAGAAAACTAGAAATAAAATATGCAATATCAAATTCATTAGGATTTGGTGGGCATAATAGTAGTATTTTATTAAAGAAATATGAAGATTAATAATTAGTATGTTATTACAAACATGATTATAAAATACTTGTAATAACAAAGTATTAATATCAAGATATTAAATAATTTTAAAAAACAAAAAGAAAGAATATAATTATAAATTTATTTATTATAAATTTATAATTATATTGTATGAGGAAAGAAAAATGGAATATAAAGAAATAAAAAAATTAATAGATGATATGGGAGAATCAAAATTAGATTCATTAGAAATAGAATTTCCAGAAGGAATTAAAATTAAGATGAAAAAAGGGGAAAAAAACAAACAACCCAAAATAGAACCTTATGTAATAGAAGCAAGTGCGCCAATGACAGTACCTACAATAAAACCAAATGAAGAAACTAGAATAGTAAAAGCTGAAGAAAAAGCAAAAAAAGAAGAAAATTATAAAATTATAAAATCACCAATGGTTGGAACTTTTTATGCAAGTTCAGCACCAGACAAAGAGCCTTTTATAAAAGTGGGAGATAAAGTACATAGAGGGCAAGTCGTATGTATAGTAGAAGCAATGAAATTAATGAATGAAATAGAATCAGAGTATGACGGAGAAGTAGTTGAGATTTGCATGAAAAATGAAGATATTGTAGAATATGGAGCAGAATTAATTAAGATAAAGTAGAAGGTTAGAGGAAATAAATACAATATATATCGAAAGTATATTTAAAGATGAAAAATACTAGAAATAAACAGTAAAAATATAAAGTAGAAAAATAGAAAATACAGAATAAAGTAAAATTAAATATAACAAACAATTTTATATAAATTTGACTAAACAGAAAGAGAGGAAAAAATGTTAAACAAAGAAGAAATAAAAAATATAATTCCACAAAGAGAGCCTTTCTTAATGATTGATGAAGTTGAAGAATATTTTCCAGGAGAAAGTTGTATAGCTTATAAAAATGTAAGTAAAGATGAATATTATTTCAAAGGACACTTTCCAGGAAATCCAATAATGCCAGGAGTATTAATAGTAGAAGCATTGGCTCAAACAGGAGCAGTAGCAATTTTATCAATGGAAGAAAATAAAGGGAAAAATGCATTATTTGGAGGAATAGATAAACTTAGATTTAAAAAGCAAGTAATACCAGGTGATAGATTAAAATTAGAAGTTAAAATAATAAAAAGAAAAGGACCAATTGGTATAGGAGAAGCAATAGCAACTGTTGAAGGAAAGGTTGCAGTAAAAGGAGAATTAACATTTGCAATAGTATAATTTTTAATTATACTATTTTTTTAATGTGAACAAAAGTTAAAATATCACATATATACATATTTACGCCAATTAAATCTAATTTTCTACAAATTTCTGGTTGAGACATTTTTTTTACTTTCTATATTTTTTAAAGTTTTTACCAATAATATTTAAATTTCCATTCAAAGTTTTTACTTTCATAAAAGAAACCTCCAATAAAAGTTAAGAATATTTAAAGTATATTTTACAATAAAAAAATAAAAGAACTTGCAGGATGAAACTGTAAAATTACAAAAATATTTCAGGAAGATTACAAAAGTTATACATTTTTTACTTTTTATTGAAAATATAATAAAAATGATATAATATAAAATAAAAATTACAGGATGAAGCTTAAAAAATGAAAGTATTATGTATAGTTGATACAACAATGAGTAAAAATAACTGTAAGTTAATAAAAGATTCAAGATTATAAAAATTAACATTAAATATAGTGAATAATAGTGGAGGAAAAATGAGAGAAAACAATCGTGGGATAACAATAATAGCATTGGTAGTAACAATAATAGTATTATTAATATTAGCAGGAATATCAATAGCAGCAATAACAGGAGATAATGGAATAATAAATAAAAGTGATGAAGCAAGAATAGAAACAGAAATAGCAACATATAAAGAACAATTAGAAGTAATAAAACATGGAGAATATGCAGATGATTATACTATAAACTTAGATGATTTCTTAGATAAATATGCAAAAGCAGTACAAGAAGACAAAATGTTTAGAGAAGCAAAAGAAGTAACAGCAGATCATGAAAATAAGGTAGTAATAGTAGTAACAAAAGAAGGATATAGATTTGAGGTAACAATAGAAGATACAACATATGTAGGAAATGAAGATGGAGAAGGAAATACAGAAGTAGATATAAGCAAGGTAAAAATAACAATAACAAGTACACCAGAAAATTGGACAAGGGATAAAGTAAAGGTAAAGATAACAAGTAATGTAACAAGGGTAAGTAAGGAATATAGTATAGACGGAGGAAAAAGCTGGAATAAATATGAAAATGAGATAGAAGTACAGGATAATGGAACAGAAATCCAAGCAAGAGGAGTAAATGAAAAGAACGAAAAGACAGAAGTAGTAAAGAAAAAAATAGAAAATATAGATAGATTAGCACCAAACACATTTGCACCAACAATAAAAGTAATAAAGAATAGATTAGAAATAACAGCAAGTACAATAGATAAAGAAGCAACAGCAAAAGATGGAAAAAGTGGAATAAAAGGATATAAATTTAGTAAAGATAATGGAAGTAATTGGACAGGATTAATAACAGAAGGAAGATATACGTATGAAAACTTACAATCAGGAACAACATATCCAATAAAAGTAAAAGCAGTAGATAATGCAGGAAATGAAGTAGAAACAAATACAACAAATGCAACAACAGAGGAAGAAATAATAGTACCAGACGGAGAAGGAAGAATAAGTTTTGCAAAAGAGCCAAATGGATGGACGAAAGGACCAGTAAGAGTAGAAATAAGTACAAGAGAACAAGGATATGGAATAGAGTATTCATTAGATGGAAGTAAATATACAAGTTATAGTGGTCCAATAGAAGTAAGCGAAAATAAGGTAATATATGCAAGATTAACAAAAGGAGGAAAAGCAGGAAAGAACACAACATATGTAGTAGATAATATAGATAGATTACAACCAAAAGAATTTGCAGTAAATATCCAAGGAAAAACAACAAACTCAATAGTAGTAGAAGGAAATACAACAGATGCAGAAAGAACAGAAACAGATGGAAGTAGTGGAATAAGAGGATATAGATTTAGTAAAGATGGAGGAAGCAACTGGACAGAAGAGCAAACAAGTGGAACATATATATTTACAGGATTAAATGCAGGAACAAGCTATCAATTAAAAGTAAAAGCAATAGACAATGCAGGAAATGAAAGAGAAACCGCAGTTATAAGTGAAACAACAAATGAATTACCAAATCCACAAGAAAAAATACAAATAACAAAAACACCAACGAATTGGACAAATAGAACAGTGACAGTAAAAATGACCAATACAGCAACAGATTACAAAATCCAATACTCAAAAGATGATAGAAGTTGGCAAATGTATACAGGAGATATAATAGTAGAAAATAATAATGAAACAATATATGCAAGGTTATATAATCAAGATACTAACCAAGCAACAGGAAGTATAAGTACGAGAATAACAAATATAGACAGATTAAAACCCAATATATCAGTCCCAACATTAGTAGAAGGAGTAGATAGAATAAAAGTAACAGCAAGTGCAACAGATCAAGAAGCAACAGGAATAGATGGAAAAAGTGGAATAAGAGGATATAGATTTAGTAAAGATGGAGGAAATAGTTGGACAGAAGAACAAACAAGTAATGTATATACATTTGGAAGGTTAAGTCCACAAGTAAGTTATGATATAAAAGTAAAAGCAATAGATAATGCAGGGAATGAAATAGTATCAGTGGGAATAATAGGTTCAACTGAGGAAATACCAGGAGGAAATAGCAATATATATTTTAGTTATTCTCCGAGTGAATGGACAAATGGAAATGTAACAGTAACAATAACAGCATCAACAGAAAAATATCAATTACAATATAGTAAAGATGGAAAGATATGGAATAATTATAACAGTCAAGCAAAAGTAGAAATGACAGAAAATGGACCGATATATGCAAGGTTAACAGATGGCACAAATTATGGACCAACAGCCACAGGAAATGTAGGTAATATAGATAAGATATTACCTACAGGAAGTGGAATTGTAAGTATGGAATCACAAAGTGCAAAAGAAGCAACAATAAATATAAGTGCTATAGATAATGAATCAGGAGTAGTAAGTATAACGAATAAGACAAATGATTTTATAACAAAAGAAAATGATACAACATATAAAGTAACAAAGAATGGAATATTTGATTTTAATGTTACAGACAAAGCAGGAAATATAAATACAATATCAGTAAAAGTGGAAGAATTTTTATGGGAAGAAACAACTACAAGTGATTCAGAGTGGTATAGCTATAATGATGTATCAAATGGAGACAGAAAAGCAAATGTAAATGCTCCAGCATTAAAAGGGAATATGAAACCAATAAAATATGTAGGACCTGAAGCAGATACTCAAGGAGGAAGTAAATGGGCAAATGCAATGACAAATGATGGGAGTATGTGGGTGTGGATACCAAGATATGCATATAAAATAACAGAAGGATACCATACAAATCAAGCAGGAACAATTGAGATAGCATTTTTAGATACAACAAATCATTTTTTAAATGGTGAAACAGGTGAAATAACAATGAATCCTGAAGAACAGGGAGCAGGACAAACAAAATGGTTAGTACATCCAGCATTTACTAGTAATGCAGAATATGGAGGAGGATTTGGAGAGATTCCAGGAATATGGGTAGGAAAATTTGAGACAACAGGAGAATATACTGATGGTGATGCAAGTAGAATAAGTGTAAAGCCGGGAAAAAAAGCCTTAGAACAAATGACAATAAATAATCAATATAAAGCAGGAAAACAAGCAACATATAGCGAAGATATAAGTTTAAATAGCCATATGAGTAAAAATAGTGAGTGGGGATCAATATTATATTTGTCACATAGCAAATATGGAACAAATAAGCAAAAAGTAGAACAAAATAAAAATACATTATTATATACAGGAGGCACAGATGTATTAGAAGAAATATATACAATAAATAAAATGCAGTCAACCACATATAATGCAAATGGAGTATATGATTTAAATGGGGGAGCATGGGAAAGAACTGCTGCATATTTAGATAATGGAGATGCTAACTTAAAAAAATATGGTGGAAACACAAATGGAGATTTATATGGAGAAACAAGTAAAGAACAATCAATAAGTACAAAATATAAAACAGTATATACTTCAGCGAATGGAGACGATTATGAATTAGCAGAAAAAAATAATAAAGGAGATGGAATATATGAAACATCTGACGATCGACGGTCAGTCTGCGACATTCATGCCTGCAACATGGTTTAAAGGAGGAGGGGTATTTCCTTATACTTATCAGCCATTTTTTATGCGTGGAGGTTCGTATAGTACAATTAGTTATTTTAAAGATAGCAATTTTACTTATGGTTGCGATGATGGTGGTGCTTACAGTGCTACAACATTTCGATTGACTTTATCATTCTAATAGGAAATGTAAGAAATTTTATATGAACTAGAAAATACCTTTTATAATATAAAATATATCATAAAAGGTATTTTTATTATGGAGGAAAAAATGTAACAGAAGAAGATGCAATGAACACATATAAATTTTACTTTTTTACTATTACTACTTGAATTTTTATAAAAAATATAGTAAAATAAAAATGTTGAAAAACATACCTTTTACTTAGCTTCAAGACAAGCACCAAATCTTAAGCTCAGTTAAAGGATAAATAAAAATAGGAGGTGTAAAAATGACAAAGGAAAGAAAACAAGAAATAATTAACACATATAAAAGAGAAGAAAATGACACTGGTTCTCCAGAAGTACAAATAGCTCTTTTAACAGAAAGAATTAATGAATTAACAGAACACTTAAAAGTTCACAAAAAAGACAACCATTCAAGAAGAGGACTTTTAAAAATGGTTGGTAAAAGAAGAAACTTATTAAACTATGTTGCTAAAAAAGATATCAATAGATATAGAACAATAGTTGAAAAATTAGGATTAAGAAAATAATTTAAGGTAAAGGCCCAGAGCTTATTTTAGCATGGGCTTTTATGAGATTATAGCAAATTTTAAATTAGGTAAGTAGCTTGTATAATATATTATTGAAAAATAATAACTAAATATAATAATTATTAAAAATTATATTAAAAATTTATATGAAATCTAAAATAAAAAATAATTATATTATTAAAATATAAATATAAAGAATTAAAATATAATTTAAAATATTAATAATATTATTAGCTTATAATATATTATAGAGGTTACAATCTAAATTAAATTTGCTAGAATAAAAAAATTGGTGCAAAATAATTTTAGGAGGTAAATTATGTTTAAAACTTATGAAACAGAATTAGCAGGAAGAAAACTTGTTTTTGAAACAGGTAAAATGGCAGGGTTAGCTAATGGAAGTGTATTAGTTAGATATGGAGATACAGTTGTTATTGTTAATGTAACAGCATCAAAAGAGCCAAGGGACGGAATAGACTTTTTCCCTTTATCAGTAGATTACGAAGAAAAATTATATTCAGTTGGTAAAATACCAGGAAGCTTTATAAAAAGAGAAGGAAAACCTAGTGATAAAGCAATATTAACATCAAGAGCAATAGATAGACCATTAAGACCACTATTTCCAAAAGATTTTAGAAATGATGTAGTAGTTGTTGCAACAGTATTATGTGTTGACCAAGACAATTCACCAGAAGTAGCAGCAATGATTGGAGCTTCAGCAGCATTATCAATTTCTGATATTCCATTTGGAGGACCAACAGCAGCAGTAAATGTAGGATTAGTAGATGGAGAAATTATAATAAATCCAACAGAAGCACAAAGAGAAAAAAGCGATTTAACATTAACAGTTGCAGGAACAGAAGAAAAAATTGCTATGATAGAAGCAGGAGCAAATGAAGTTCCAGATGATATAATGTTAGAAGCAATAAAAGAAGGACATAAAGAAATAAAGAAAATATGTAAGTTTATTGCTAATATGAAAGAAGAAATAGGAAAACCAAAATTTGAATATAAATCATTTGAAGTAGATAAAGAAGTATATGACTTTATAGAAGAAAATTTTAGAGAAGAAATGACTAAAAAAATTCAAGAAGAAGATAAAGAAACAAGAGATAATAATATCTCAGAATTATCAGAAAAAATAGCAAAAACTTATGAAGAAAAATTTGGAACAGAAGCTTTAGAAGAACATAAATCAGATATAGGAGAAGCAATTTATAAATTAGAGAAAAAATGTGTAAGACATTTAATATTTAATGAGCATAAAAGAGTAGACGGAAGAAAACTTGATGAAATAAGACCATTATCATGTGAAGTTGGGTTATTGCCTCGTACACATGGAAGTGCATTATTTACAAGAGGACAAACTCAAGTATTATCTGTTGCAACATTAGGAATGGCTAGTGAAGAACAAGTATTAGATGGAATTGATACAGAAGAATCTAAAAGATATATGCACCACTATAACTTCCCTAGTTACAGTGTAGGAGAAGCAAGACCATCAAGAGGACCTGGAAGAAGAGAAATAGGACATGGAGCATTAGCAGAAAAAGCATTAGTACCAGTAATTCCTTCAAAAGAAGAATTTCCATATGCAATAAGAGTTGTATCAGAAGTATTATCTTCAAATGGTTCAACATCACAAGCAAGTATATGTGGAAGTACATTAGCACTAATGGATGCAGGTGTACCAATAAAAAGACCAGTAGCAGGAATTTCAACAGGATTAGTTACTAATCCTGAAGATGACAAAGACTATGTTATGCTGGTTGATATACAAGGACTAGAAGACTTCTTTGGAGATATGGACTTTAAAGTAGGAGGAACAGAAAAAGGAATAACTGCTATACAAGTAGATATAAAAGTAGATGGACTATCATACGATATAATAAAAGAAGCTTTTGAAAGAACAAGAATTGCAAGAAAACATATATTAGAAGATGTAATGTTACCAGTAATTGATAAACCAAGAGCTGATATTTCAAAATATGCACCAAGAATTGTTGGAACACAAATAAAAGTTGAAAAAATAAAAGATGTAATAGGACCTGGAGGAAAAGTTATAAACAAAATAATAGAAGAAACAGGTGTAAAAATAGACATAGAAGAAGATGGTCAAGTATTTATCTACTCAAATGATAGTGAAAAAGCAGAACAAGCATTAGAAATGGTAGAAGACATAGTAAGAGAAGTAGAAGTAAATGGAATTTACTATGGAGAAGTAGTTAGAATAATGAACTTCGGAGCTTTTGTAGACTTAGGATGTGGTGGAAAAGAAGGACTACTACACATTTCTCAAATATCAAAAGAAAGAATAAAAAATGTAGAAGATGTTTTACATGTTGGAGATAAAGTAACAGTTAGAGTTACAGAAATAGATGACCAAGGTAGAATAAACTTGACAATGAAAGACTTAGTAGAACCAAAAACAGAAGAATAAACAAAATGATAATAAATTTAGAAATATAAAACTCTAAAGAGAATAACTTTAGAGTTTTAACTAATAATATAATAATTTTTAATAATTATATTGTTAAAATATATAAAAAATTAAAATTAATTATAAATACTAAAAAGGTATTAACATTAATTTTAATTTTTTATTCTTCTTGAATAAAAGCAAAATATAAATTAGTAAATTATAAAATAGGAGAAAGAAATAGCTTTAAAAGGTGATTTGATTTTTTTTATGATAATAAAATATGGAAGGAGGATATAAAAATGAAATATATTAATACTTTTTCACTGTATCTTAATAAAATATTAGGAATAGATGTAGAATATATAAGATTAGCAATATTAACAATAATTGTATTATTAATTTTTGGAATATTAAAATTAATAGTAAGAAAAGTATATGCAAAATTACCAATGAATGATAAGAAAAAATATTTCCGAAATAGGAAAATAAAAATAATATTAACAATTATTTCTTTAATAATAATTATTTTAATATGGGGAGAAAAAATCCAAGGAATTATTACACTAATAAGCTTTGTATCAGCAGGTCTAACAATTGCAATAAGAGAAATAATTTTTAACTTTTTTTCAGGAATATATATAAATTTCAGAAAACCATTTGAAGTAGAAGATAGAATAGAAATTGATGGAATAAAAGGTGATGTAATAAATATGCATGCATTAGGTTTTGAAATGTTAGAAATTGGAGAAAGAGTAAATGCAGAACAAAGTTCAGGAAGAATAGTACATGTACCAAATTCATATATATTTACCAAAACATTAAAAAACTATACAAAAGTATTCAAGTATATATGGAATGAAATGAAACTAGATATTGAATTAGATTCAGATATAGAAAAAACAAAAGAAATTATATATGATATATTACATAATAATGAAGTATTAAAAGAAATTCCAAAGAAAACAGAAGATGCAGTAGAAGAGGAAATTTTTGAATATAGGATTTATTATAATTACTTAGAACCAATTATTTATACAAAAATAGTAGGAGCTCATATAGAATTAAATTTAAGATACTTAGTTCATCCTAAAAAAGCAAGAGATGTTGAAGAAGAAATAAATGAGAAAATACTTGATGAATATAGGAAGGGAAATATAAAATTATATATAAAAGATTAGAAGATGTTATTAAAAGAGGAAAATTATTGTAAATATAAAATATTATAATATATTAAATTAAATAAAAATAATGCATAGCAAAATTAATATGAAATTGCTATGTTTTTTATTGCATAAATTATATGTTTTATTATATTTCTAAGATTAAAAAAATTTAAATATAAAAATATTAAAGAGAGTTTTATTATTAATTAAATAAAAAATATTTAGTTGATATTATAAAAAATATATAGTAAAATATAGAAGAAAAAATAAAAAAGGAAATGAAAAATGTATACAATAGAAGAATTTGATAGAGAAAAAATTAGACTTTTAAAATATATTTTATACAAAAAAAGAAGTGAAAATGAAATAAGAAATAAATTTTCAAAATCCATAGAAGAAAATTTATTAGAAGACATTATACAATACTTAAAAGAGGCAAAATACATTGACGACAAAGAATATATCGAAAAGACAATAAACAACTTTAAAATATTAAAAAATTTATCAATAAGAGAAGTAAAATATAAGCTAATGAGCAAAGGAATAAATAAAAACGATGTTGACGAGTATATGTATGAAAACAGAGAAGAAATGGAAGAGTATGAAATAAAATCAGCCAATAATATTTTCTATAAAAAATCACCTTCAATGGAAAAAGAAGATATAAGACAATATTTACTGAAAAAAGGATATAAATCAGAAAATATAAATAAAGCAATGGAAGAATAAAATATAAACTAAGGGAGAAAAAGATGTCGATATTAACATTAGAAACTAAAAAATATGCCATAAAAATAGAGAACTTTGAAGGGCCACTTGATTTATTATGTCACTTAATTGAAAAAAATAAAATGAATATATATGACATAAATTTAAGTGAAATAACAGAACAATATATAGAATATTTAAGACAAATGGAAAGTATGGATTTAGAAATAGCCAGTGAATTTTTAGTAATGGCATCTACATTATTATTTCTAAAATCTAAAAAATTGTTACCAAAGCAAGAAGAGGAAGAAGAAGAATTAACAGAAGAAGAACTTATAAGGAGAATAATAGAATATAAAAAATTCAAGGAGATAAGTAAGACATTAAAAGAGCAATACTTAGAAAATTCTAATAGATATTATAAAAATCAAGAAGAAATAGAATTACCAAAGCAAAAAATAGAAAAAGAATATAATAATTTAGTTATACCAACAATATATAAAAATTTAGTTGAAAGAAATAGGCAAAAAATAAATCAAAATGCTAAAAATATAGAAAAAATTGCAATAACAGATAATTATACAGTAGCAAGTAAAGTAAAAGAAATGTATAAGATTTTAGTAAAACAAAAAAGATTTGTATTTAATAAATTTTATTCATTAAAAAAACGCAATAAGCAAGAAGTTGTAACGGCTTTTAGTGGACTATTAGAAATGTCTAGAAGAAGTAAGGTGCAAACAAAACAAGAAGAACTTTTTGGTGATATAAATGTAGAATTAAACAAGGAAAGTAGTAAAAATAGATAAGCAAGGTTATAACAGTTTTTTTAAAGACAGAGGGTGATTATTATATAAAATAAGGACTAAATTTATATAGTATATAATAATAGAATGATTAAAAAAGAAAAAAATGGAAAAACTAATATAAATCCTACAAAGGGGGGATATATATTGGTTTTTCTTTTATGTTTATTAACAATATTATTAATAGTTTTAATAATAACAATAATAATAGCAAAAGCAAAAATAAGTATAGAAGTTAAAAATTTAAAAATCAAAGCTAATAAAAAAATGTACATTAGTGATAATTATAAAATAATAATACTTAACAAAATATCAATATTAAAATTCAACCTAAATAATGAAAAATTAGTTTTGGAGAGAAATAAGAGAATAAATAAAAAAGGTTTGAAAGAAGAAAGTTTTTTGAAAAATAAGATAAAGAAAGAAATTTTAAAACATTTTTCAGATATACAAGTAAATAAGTTGAACTTAAAAATCAAAATAGGAACAGAAAATGCATTTTTTACATCTATGATAATTCCGATAATAAGTTCAATCATATCAATAATCCTTATGAAAAAAATAACTAATGCAGAAAAACAAAAATATATAGTAGAACCAATATACTTGAACCAAAATATATTAGAAATACTAATATCTGGTATATTTGAAATGAAAATGATACATATTATAAATATAATATATGTATTAAATAAAGAAAGGAAAGTGAATAAACATGAGCGAACATCCAATAGAAGGTCTTATGACTACGGCTATGAATAGTATACAAGATATGATAGATGTAAATACAATTATAGGAGAACCTATTGAAACTTCTAATAATATTGTTATTATACCAATATCAAAAGTATCTTTTGGATTTGCAGCAGGTGGAAGTGAATTTAAAGGAGAAACTGTTGATGAATACACAAAAAAAGAAAAAGAAGAGCAAGTTCAATATAGATTGCCATTTGGAGGTGGTTCTGGAGCCGGAGTTACAATAAATCCAATAGCTTTTTTAGTAATTCAAGAAAACAATGTAAAATTAATGCCAGTAAATCATACATCATCTCTTGATAAACTATTAGATTATATGCCTGATTTAATGGAAAAAGCTAGTAATGCATTAAATCAATGTTTACAAAATAAAATGCAAAATAATGAATCAAATAATGAAGAAAAAGAAAAAAATATAAATATAAAAAAGAAAGAAAAGATAGAAAAAGAGCCTGAAGAGATAACATATGAATTTGAATATGACGAAACAATAGATGATGATGAATAAAATTTTAGAAAAAAGTATTAAATAGAAAAGTCATATATACGAATAAGAAAAGTATTGCATAGAAAATCCTATATAGGGTCAAAATAAAAGATGATATTTCATCTACAATAAAAAAGAGCATGTAAATAAAAAATAATCATGCTTTTTTTTATTGTATAGGAAAAATCGACTTTTATCTTGGCGTATATAAGATTTTTTCGTATACAACAAGTAAAAGTGACCTTTTATTGCATAGATTTTTTGATTTTCTAATTTTTGTTTTTGTCTATAAAACCAATATTTCTCAATAGAATAAAAATTAAAGCTATAATTATAGAAAATAGACTAGTTTAGACAAAACTTCTTATTTTTCTCTCTTGGAAAAAAATGTAAAAGAGTATATAATATCAATATAAATTTTAAGGGGAGGCTAGTATGGAATCTAATTATTACAAAGAGGACAAGCTATTAGTATTTAAAATTACAGATGAAATTGATGATTTTTCAGTTCAAAAGATAAGAAGGAGGGCTGATTATGAAATTGAAAGATATATGCCTAAAAGAGTTGTATTTGATTTTGATAGTGTTTCTTTCATGGATAGTGCAGGAATCGGACTAATTATAGGAAGATACAAATTTGTAAAAATGCTAGGAGGAAAATTAGAATTAACTAATTTAACAAGTAGTGTAAAGAGAATTTTTGAAATGAGTGGAATATTAAAATTAATACCTACAACTACAATTTAATGAAATTACTTTTTACAAATATAAAAAGTAAAAAATAAATATAAATAAAGTTATGAAAGTAAAATATTAGAAAGAAAAATAAAGTTGAATATTATCTTTTGTATGAAACTACTATAAAAATTTTTAACTTTACAAAAAAGTAAAAATAAGTATTAATTCAACATAAAACATTAAGGGAAGGAAATATTTAAAATGAAAAATGAGTATGATAATGAAATGAAAATAGAATTTATAAGCAAATCAGCAAATGAAGCTTTTGCAAGAATTTCAGTAGCAGCATTTGCATCTCAATTAGACCCAACAATAGAAGAACTAGCAGATATAAAAACAGCTGTATCTGAGGCAGTTACAAATTCTATTATTCATGGATATGAAAGAAAACAAGGAATTGTAAAAGTATTTGCTAGACTAAGGGAAAATGAAATAATAATAGAAATATCAGACAAAGGAAAAGGAATTGAAAATATAGATATTGCCAAAGAACCACTATATACAACAAAACCTAATCTAGAAAGGTCAGGAATGGGATTTACTATAATGGAAAGTTTTATGGATTCAGTCGAAATTGAATCAGTAGTAGGACTAGGGACAAAAATAACAATGACCAAAAAAATAAAAAATAAAGTAGAAGAAGACGATGAAGATGATGAATTTGCAATGCTTACAAAAGAGTAAACTAAAAGTAAAGTAGGGAGAAAAATGTTCGAAAATAGTGTAGAGGCAATAAAAAAAGCCCAAAGTCGGAGACAAATTTGAAATGGAAAGAATAATAAGAGACAATAATCGGGCTTATATGGAGTATAGTAAAACGCTTCAATGGAAGAGGATATGATTTAGAGGATTTATATCAAATTGGGTGTATAGGATTTATAAAATCAATAAAAAGATTTGATACAAATTATGATGTTAAATTATCAACATATGCAGTTCCATATATGATAGGAGAAATAAAAAGATATATTAGAGATGATGGCCCAATAAAAGTAAGTAGAGGAATAAAAGAATTAGGAGTAAAAGTAAAAGAACTGCAAAAAGAGTATTTTTATAAAAAAGGAGAAGAAATATCAATAGAAGAAATATCAAAAAAACTAAAAATATCAAAGGAAGATATTTCGTTAGCATTAGAAGCAACAAATACAGTAGAATCAATAGATAATACATATTATAGAGATAATAAAGATGGAAATAGCATAAACTTAATAGAAAGACTTTCAAACAATAGAGATGAAGAAGAAATAATAACAAATAAAATAACATTAGAAAAAATTATAAGTGTGTTAGAACCACGAGATAAAGAAATTATACTATTGAGATTTTACAAAGAAAAAACACAGACACAAGTAGCAAAAATTTTAGGAATAACACAGGTTCAAGTTTCAAGACTAGAAAAGAGAATACTAAATAATATGAAAGAAATGATTTTGGGGTCGGAGACAAAAATCAGCGTTTGAGTCTAATAGATTCTGCAAAAAAGTAAGATTTGAAAGATGAAGATAAAGACTATCCTCAAAGGAAGTGATGTAATAAAAATGAAAAATGTTTTGATTTATTTATTTACATTTTTAATAATATGTTTTATTTTACCAGCAATTTTAACTAAAACTATGACAAAAGTAGAAAATACAGAACAAAAGTCTCAAATTCAAGAAAAAGAAGAAAATGTAAAAAATAATGAAAATAAGGAAAAATATCAATATAATAAATATGGAAAAATAAAATTATTACATTCAAAGACAGGAGAAATAGAAGAAGTAGAATTAGACACATACTTATGTAATGTAGTTTCAGCTGAAATGCCAGCAGACTTTCATATAGAGGCATTGAAAGCACAAGCAATTGTTGCAAGAACATATACAGTATATAAAATAAATAATAAAAAACATCCAAATGCAGATATATGTGATGATTCTAACTGTTGTCAAGCATGGATAGATAAAGATAAAAGACTAGAAAGATGGGAAGAAGGAAAAAGAGAAGAAAATTGGAGTAAAATAGAAACAGCAGTTAATTCAACCAATGGAAAAATAATAACATATAATAACCAACCAATTAATGCTTTTTTTCATTCGAATAGTGGAGGTATAACTGAACTTCCTGTAAATGTATGGGGAGGAGGAAGTGATTTACCATATTTGCAAATAGTAGAAACATCAGGAGAAGATACATATAATCAATTTAATTCAGAAGTTAGTTTAACAAATGATGAATTATTAAATAAACTGAAAGAGAAATATTCAGATGTAAAAATAAATTTTGAAGATAATGAAGAAATCAAAATATTAGAATATACAGACAGTAAAAGAGTAAAAACAGTAAAACTTGGAAATATTAATATATCAGGAACAGAAGCAAGAAGTATTTTAGGACTTAGGTCTACCAATTTCGAAATAATAAAAGAAAAAGATAGAGTAATATTTAAAGTTAAAGGATATGGACACGGAGTAGGAATGAGTCAAACAGGTGCAGATAGTATGGCTAAGCAAGGTAAAAATTATGAAGAAATAATAAAACATTTTTATGCAGGAATAGAGATAAAAAGTATAAACGAATTATAATTAAAATATAATAAATATGTATATTCTTCTAAAAAAAGGAAATACTTGTAATAATAAAGTATTTAAGGAGGAGTATATGAAAAGAAAATTAAATTTAAAGTCTAATAAAGAAAAAAATGTTAATGACAAAATTTTACTATATAGCATAATAGGAATATCAGTTGTTGCAATATTAATAATAGCATTATTAATATATAGTAATAAAATAAGTAATGATGTTAAAAATGAAACTATGACCTTAGGGCAAATGACAGAAGCACTAGATAGGGAAAATAAAGAAACAGAAAGTGCTAGTACAGAATTTGGGAAAACAGTTGAAGAATCAAAAAATGAAAGTAATACAAATGTAAATAATGTAGCAAGTAATGAAGTAAATACTAAAGCTACAAATACAAGTACAGAAAATAAAGTAGTAACAAATACTAATAAAAATGTGACAATAAACAAGAAAACAAATACAACATCAAATGATAAAAAAGAAGAAAAAAAAGAAGTAAAAGAAGAAAAAGTAGAATTAAAATTTGCTAAGCCAGTAGAAGGAGAAATATCAAAAGAATATGCACAAGAAAACTTAGTATATTCTGAAACACTTCAGGAATGGGTTACACATAGTGGGATAGATATTAAAGCAGATAAAACAACAGTAGTAAAATCAGCAGAAAAAGGAACAGTTAAAACAATAAAAAATGATCCAAGATATGGATTGACAATAGTTGTTGAACATGCAAGTGGATATAAAACTGTATATGCAAATTTATTGACATCTGAATTTGTTGTAGAAGGCGAGAAAGTAGAAAAAGGTCAATCATTAGGAACTGTTGGAAATACAGCAGTGTTTGAAATAGCAGATGAACCACATTTACATTTTGAAATATTAAAAGATTCTATGCCGGTAAATCCAAGTAATTTTATAAAATAAAAGGATTAGTTTATAGATATGAAGAAGATTTAAGCAAGTTAATAGGAAAAGCTTTATTAAAGTTATATCCTATTAACTTGCTTTTTGATTATATAGAATTAGTGATTTTTGAAAGTTTAATATGGTTTGCTAGTGTTTAATATACTAAAAAATAAATTTGACTAAAAAAAACTAATATGATAAAATATCAAATGAAAAATTATGAAAAAAGGAAGGAAGAAAATGAAACTAGGAATAGTAGGTTTACCAAATGTAGGAAAAAGTACATTATTTAATAGTATAACAAAAGCAGGAGCAGAATGTGCAAACTATCCATTTTGTACGATAGAGCCAAATGTAGGAGTAGTACCAGTACCTGATGAAAGATTAGATGTATTAGCAAAAATGTATAATCCACAAAAAATTACACATGCAGTAATTGAATTTGTTGATATTGCAGGATTAGTAAAAGGTGCAAGTAAAGGTGAAGGATTAGGAAATAAATTTTTATCTCATATAAGAGAAACAGATGCAATTTGTGAAGTTGTAAGATGTTTTGAAGATTCAAATGTTGTTCATGTAGATGGGAATGTAAACCCAGTAAGAGATATTGAAACAATAAACCTAGAATTGATTTTTGCTGATATAGAAACAGTAAATAAAAGATTAGATAAAGCAAGAAAAAACTTAAAAGCAGATAAAAAATATCAAGAAGAAATTGATGTATTAGAAAAAATAAAAGAAAATTTAGAAAAAGGTATATCTGCTAGAGCAATTAACTTTAATGAAGATGAAAAAGCAATTGTAAAAGATATGTTTTTATTAACAACAAAACCAATTTTATATATTGCAAATGTATCAGAAGAACAACTTCAAGATGCAGAAAATGACAAATTAGTACATGAAGTAAAAGAATATGCTAAGAAAGAAAATGCAGAGGTTATTCCTTTATGTGTAAAAATAGAAGAGGATTTATCAACTTTAGAAGATGACGACAAAAAAGAAATGTTAGAAGCATTAGGATTAGAAGAATCAGGATTAGATAAAGTTATAAAAAGAAGTTATGACTTATTAGGATTAATGTCATTTTTAACTGCTGGAGAACCAGAAGTTAGAGCATGGACAATTAAAAAAGGAACAAAAGCACCACAAGCTGCTGGAAAAATTCATTCTGATATAGAAAGAGGATTTATTAGAGCAGAAGTAGTTTCATATAAAGATTTAGTAGAGCAAGGAAATATGTTAGCTGCTAAGGAAAAAGGACTAGTTAGGTCAGAAGGAAAAGAATATATTATGCAAGATGGTGATATTGTTTTATTTAAATTTAATGTTTAAAATTATGTAATATTTTTGTAATATAAATGTAAATAAAAATAATATTTTTAATATTGACTTATTTTAAAAATAAGTATATCATAATAACAAAGAAGCTTATGTATTTGAAATGGTATATGAAAATTTATACATAAGAAGAAAAAATATTATAGTGTGTTTATAAACTTGCAATTATTAGAGAAAAGTGGTATAATAATAATTGTTTGTAGAATAATAATATAAAATGTACTATTAAAAGTAAGGAGAGATAATATGAAAAAATTAAGTATTGTAAAAGGTTTATTAATAGCATTAGTGAGTTTATCAATGCTTATGTTTACAACAAATTTTGTATCTGCAGCAGATGAAGGATATGTTGATGTTAATTTTGATAATACAGCTAGTTCAAATTCAAGTAGTAATAAAGCAAATACAAATTCAAATAAAACTAATACAAATTCTAGTAAAAACAAAGCAAATACAAACTCAAATTCTAGTAAAAATAGCAACTCAAATTCTTTAAATACAAACGGAGTAAGAGGAAATAATGTAAGCTCATATAATAATACAAGTTTACCAAAAACAGGTTTACAAGAATCTTTACCAGTAGTATTACTAGTAGTTGTATTTGGAATTTCAGCAGTATATGCATACAAAAAAATTAAAGATTATAGAAATATTTAATATAATTAACCATCCTATGTTAGGGTGGTTTTTGTATTATAAAACAGCTTTTATAATAATTCGGTTATTGTTCATATTATTACAGGTAACTAAAGTAAGTTCATAATTATTACTTGAATTTTCATATATAGGAGAAAGGTCATTACTCTTTACTTCATAATTTTTAATAACTGAAAAATTATATTCATTATTAAAATTATCAACAATAATAATTTTGTCATTAACTTCTAATTTATCAATTTGGCTAAAAAATTGTTTATTATTATAATTATGTCCAGCAATACATAAATTTTTATTCATACTAGAATTATTATTATTTGGGAAATCACCATAAAAACGACAAGGAGATATTTTCAACAAATCATCATTTAAACCAGAGAAAAATGTATAAGATAAATTTAATTTAGGGATCTTGATTACTCCAATAATGGATTCAGGAGAAAGAGATGAAGAATTATCAATATTAGTAGTGTTATTAAGAGTATTAGAATATAATTTTGAGATACTATAATTATTTTTAATTAAATTTGAAAAATTTTCTTGTTTTTTTAATAAAAAACTATGATAGAAAAAATAAGAAATTAGAATTAAAAGACCTAAGATAGATAAAGAAAATTGTAAATTTAAGAATTTACTTTTTTTAGGAATTTTTAAAGAAGTATCCTTTTTTAAATTATTATCATCTTTAAAATTAGTGTTTAAAATTTGATTCATTAAAAAACCTCCGAGTATATTTATAATATTTTAACCTAAAAAGAAAAAAATATTATTATAAAAAATGCAAAATAATTGATATATTAGTTAAAATAATATATAATAATATAGAAAATATAAAAAGGAAGAAATTATGACAAATAAAACAGATATAAAGGTTTTTTTAGTAAATATTATTACAATTGGAATTTTAATATTTATTTTATTTTGTGCTTGGAATTTTTACTTAGATAATAATTTTAATGATTTTTTAAGAAGCGAAGCGAAAGTACATACATCAAAATTTTTAAGAGATAACGAAGTTAAATATTCTGATATGAGAAGCTACAAGATAGAATCAAATGAATATAATGATGCAATGTTTTCAAAAGAGATAAAAGTAGAAAAAAATACACCATATAAAGTAAGTTGTATGGTAAAAACTAATAATATTGAAGCAGAAAAAGAAAAATCAGATATAGGTGCACAAATTTCAATTTCAGATACAACTGAAAAATCCATCTCAATAGATGGTACACAGGATTGGCAAAAGTTAGAATTTATATTTAACTCCAAAAATAGAGAAAAAGTAGATATAGCATTCAGACTAGGTGGAGTAGATGGAAATGCCAGAGGAGAAGCATGGTTTTCAGACTTCTCTATTGAAAAGGGAACTAAAGAAGGAAATAATGACTGGAATTATGCATGTTTTATTTTTAAAAATACAAGTGTAAATGTAAATGGAAAACAAATTAATATTAATATTACAAATGAAGATATAAGTAATATAAAAAACACAATAAAGAGATTTGAAAGATCATGTTATACTTTATCAAAAGGAAAAATGAAAGCAAATTGTAATATACATATAATAGAACAACCAATATCAACTTTATCATATGATGATAAGTTTGGATATTATTTAGAACCAAAAGATATAGAGGCACAAATAAAAGATATAATAGATAAAAGTAATTATGATCATATATTTGCAATAGTAAGATTAGGAAATGATAAATATATGACAGAAATAGAAGTAAAGGATTGGATTGGATTAGGATCCATGGATTATTATGGAATTGGATTTTCTAATATACGATTACCAAATGATTCAAAGAGTTATACATACAAATATAAAATAGGTATAAATGAATTCCCAGAAGAAGTTTTTTTGCATGAATTTTTACATTCACTAGAAAGAACAGCAAAAGAATCAGGGGATGAAATACCAGCTTTACACGATTATGAAAAATATGGATATACAGATGAAAAATTAGTAGGGCAAAAGAAATGGTATATGGATTATATGAATAAAGAAATTAAAACAGATAGTGGAAAAATCGGATTACCAGCTGAGATTTATAATATGAAACCAGCTAAAAATTCAAATTTTGAATATTCATATAAATTAGATGTATATAAAGAACCTAAAAATTTTATAGAAGAAGTACAGCAAGTATTTAACAAGGTATGTAAGAAAATTAATGAAATTATATAAGTAAGGATAGCAGAAATTATTTTTACTTATTGCACATATGTAAAAATTATATATAGAATCAAGATAAAAGTTAAAAATTCTAGATAATTAGGAAAATAGAAAATTAAAAATAGGTATAAAAAGGAGCAATAAAAGTGAAAGTATCAGATTTTAATTATGATTTACCAGAAGAACTAATAGCACAAACACCATTAGAAAAAAGAGATGAATCAAGATTAATGGTTTTAGATAGAAGAAATAAAACAATAGAACATAAAAAATTTAAAGACATTATTGATTACTTAGAACCAGGTGACTGTTTAGTAAGAAATAATACAAAAGTATTACCTGCAAGAATTTATGGAAAAAAAGAAACTGGAGCAAATGTTGAATTTTTATTATTAAATAATATTGAAGGAGATATTTGGGAAACAATAGTAAGACCAGGAAATAAGTTACATATAGGTACAAAAGTAATATTTGGAGAAGGAAAATTAATAGCAGAAATATTAGACACAATGCCAGGGGGAACTAGAAAAGTACAATTTAGTTATAATGGTATTTTCAACGAAATATTAGATGAAATTGGACTAATGCCATTACCTCCATATATTCATGAAGAATTAAAAGATAAAGATAGATATCAAACAGTCTATGCCAAATATGATGGCTCAGCAGCAGCACCAACAGCAGGATTACATTTTACACCAGAATTATTGAAGAAAATAGAAGAAAAAGGTGTAAAAATCGCAAATGTAACCTTACATGTAGGAATAGGAACATTTAGACCAGTTAAAGAAGAAACAGTAGAAAATCATGAAATGCATACAGAACATTATTATATAAGAGAAGAAGATGTAAGAAAAATAAACGAAACAAAAAAAGCAGGAAAAAGAGTAATCGCAGTAGGAACAACATCATGCAGAGTATTAGAGACAATTGCAGATGAACATGGAATGGTAAAAGAAACAGAAGGAGATACTCGGGATATTTATATATCCAGGATATAAATATAAATGTTTAGATGGATTAATAACGAATTTTCATTTACCACAATCAACATTATTAATGTTAGTATCAGCATTAGCAGGAAAAGATTATATAATGGAAGCATATAATGAAGCAGTAAAAGAAAAATACAGATTTTTTAGTTTTGGAGATGCAATGTTTATAAAATAATTTTGCTGATTTGGAGGTGATTTTGGGGTCGGAGACAAAAATCATGGTTATACGAAAGTTATTTAAAAGTATATATATTAAAAATTAAAGAAAAAATGGAAAAGAGCAAAATGATTTTTGTCTCCGACCCCAAAATCACCTCTTAAATTAAATTAAGGAGGAAAAAATGAAACCAGCAGTAACATATGAATTATTACATGAATGTAAGCAAACAGGAGCTAGAAGAGGAGTTGTACATACACCTCACGGAGATATTCAAACACCAGTGTTTATGCCAGTAGGAACACAAGCAACAGTAAAATCAATGACACCAGAAGAATTAAAAGAGGAAGTTGGAGCTCAAATAATTTTATCTAATACATATCATTTATACCTAAGACCAGGACAAGATATTGTAAAAGAAGCAGGTGGACTTCACAAGTTTATGAAGTGGGATAGACCAATATTAACAGATAGTGGTGGATTCCAAGTATTTAGTTTAGGGGATTTGAGAACAATATCTGAAGAAGGTGTTGAATTTAAATCACATTTAGATGGAAGTAGACATTTTTTCTCACCAGAAAGTGTTATGAAAACAGAAGAGGATTTAGGTGCAGACATTATAATGGCTTTTGATGAATGTGTAGAATATCCAGCAAGTTATGAATATACTAAAAATTCAATGGAAAGAACAACTAGATGGGCCAAAAGATGTAAAGAAGCTCACATGACAGAAAATCAAGCATTATTTGGAATTATACAAGGTGGCTTTTATGAAGATTTAAGAAAGAAAAGTGCAGAAGATTTAATTAAATTAGATTTACCAGGATATGCAATAGGAGGAATAAGTGTAGGAGAACCTAAAGAAGAATTTTTAAAAATGCTATATTACACAACCCCATTAATGCCAAAAGACAAACCTAGATATTTGATGGGAGTGGGAACACCAGACTATTTGATCGAAGCTGCATTAGCTGGAATTGATATGTGTGATTGTGTATTACCAACAAGAATTGCAAGAAATGGAACAGCAATGACATGGAATGGAAAAGTAGTTGTAAGAAATGCAACATATGAAAGAGATTGGGGACCATTAGACCCAGAATGTGATTGTTATGCTTGTAAAAACTATACAAGAGCTTATATAAGACATTTAATTAAAACAAATGAAATATTAGGTGTAAGATTATTATCAATACATAATTTAAGATTCTTGACTAATTTGATGGAAAAGGTTAGAATAGAAATAGAGAGAGATAATTTAGGGACATTTAAGGAAGAATTTTATAAAAAATATGGTTATATTAAATAAAAACCATTTATTTAGGGGGTATACAAATGAATTTAATTGATGAGAGTTTAGAAAAAAATAAAAAGAAAGATAGTTCAAAAACAGTAGCAAAAATTATATTAGCAACAATTTTAGTTTTGATAATATTAATAATTTCAATATTTTCTTATTTAATGTATATAGAAAATTCAAAATTAAAAGTATTATTAAATGGACAAGTAAATGAAGAAATATTAAAACTGTTAAATTTTGAAGAAAATGGAACAATATATGTACCAATAAGAAGTATAGCAAGTTATTTAGGATATAATAGCTATAATGGGGAATATAATAATGCATCAGAAGATATTAGTAAGTGTTATATTCAAGGTGAAAATGAAATAGTGAATTTTAGCTTAAATTCAAATAAAATTTATAAGTTAAACCTAGGGGATTCATCTGGAAATTATAGTTATTCATATATGGATAAACCAGTAAAAGCAATTAATGGAGTATTATATATTACAACAGAAGGAATGCAGAATGCATTTAATGTGCTATTTCAATATGACAAGAATTCTAATAGAATTCAAATATATACAATGCAATATTTAATTTCTCTATATCAACCTAAAGTTTTAGATTATGGATTTGAAAAAATAAACGATGATTTTAGGAATAATAAAGCTATATTACAAAGTATGCTAATAGTTGAAAAAAACAAAAAAATGGGTGTCATAGATGCTGATACAGGAAAAGAAATATTAGAATGCAAATATGATCAAATTTTATATCAACAAGAAACGGGAGATTTCTTAGTTAAAAGCAATAATAGAGTAGGAATAATGACTAAGAATAGAGATATAAAAGTAGATATTCTTTATGATAATATTGAGTTAATGGATTTAGATGCAGGGCTATATTTGGTGAAAAAAGAGAATCAATATGGTGTAATTGATTTAAAAGGAAATACAAAAATATATATTGAAAATGATCAAATAGGTATAGATATAAGCAAATTTTCAAAAAATGACATAAAATCTAAATATATATTAGCAGGAAACTTAATTCCAGTGAGAAAAGAAAACAAGTGGGGATTTTTTGATATAAGAGGAAATCAACTTGTGGATTTTGAATATGATAGTATAGGATATATTGCAAAAAGCAGTAAAGATGCATTAAATTTATTATTAATACCAGATTATAATGTAATAGTTGTGTGTAAAAATGAAAAATATACATTACTAAATGAAAATGGAGAAAAACCTTTTAATGCTTTTGTTGATGATATATATATGATAATAAGTGCAGGTCAAAAACATTATTACATGACGGCTAATGATACTACTTATGATGTGGAAGATTATTTAGATAGAATAGGGGTAAAAACAACTAACAAAGAAAATTTAAATACATCACAAAACAATAATTCTAATAATGATGAACAACAAAAAGAAAATTCTGAACAAAATGGAGAACAACAAGAAGGACAAGAACAAAATACTGACCAACAAGAAAATAATGAAGAAAATGTAGGAGAAGAAAATCAAGAAACAAATCACTCAGAAGAAGAAAATCAAGAACAGAATTTAAATGAAAATAACAGTGAAGAAAATCAAGAATAAAATAATAAATATTATACTGACTGCTTAGACCAATATGCAGAAAAGATAAAATAAATATATAATTAATAATATAAAAAGACAGTAATTGATACTGTCTTTTTATATTATATAGAAGTAGAAAAATCTATAATAAAGATAATTAATTAACACATTTTTAAAGGAGGAAAATATGTTAAAAAAAATATTAATTGCAAATAGAGGAGAAATAGCAGTAAGAATAATAAGAGCATGTAGAGAAATGGGAATAAGAACAGTTGCAATATATTCAGAAGCAGACAAAGAAGCATTACACACTAAATTAGCAGATGAATCAATTTGTATAGGACCTGCTCCATCTAATAAAAGTTACTTAAATATGAAAGCAATTTTAGAAGCAATATGTTTAACAGGTAGTGATAGTGTTCACCCAGGATTTGGATTTTTATCAGAAAATGTAACATTTGCAAAAATGTGTGAAGAAATAGGAATTAAATTTATAGGACCAAATTATAAGTTAATAGAACTTTTGGGAAATAAATCAAAAGCAAAAGAAACAATGAAAAATGTAGGAGTTCCAGTAGTACCAGGTTCAGAAGGAATTATAAATTCTAAAAAAGAAGCGATAGAATTAGCAGAAAAAATAAAATATCCAGTAATATTAAAAGCCTCAGCAGGAGGTGGAGGAAGAGGAATTCGTGTTGCATATTCAAAAACGGAGCTAGAAAAGGAATACGATATTGTAAAACAAGAAGCAAAAGTATCATTTAATGATGATAGTATATATATTGAAAAATTCATAGAAAATCCCAGACATGTAGAAATACAAGTTTTAGCTGACGAAAAGGGAAATGGCATACATTTGGGCGAAAGAGATTGCTCTATACAAAGAAGAAACCAAAAAGTATTAGAAGAAACTCCAAGTCAAATATTAAATGAAGAAACTAGAAAGAAAATGGGAGAAATAGCAGTAAAGGCAGTAAAGGAAATAGGATATTCAAATGCAGGAACAATAGAATTTTTAGTAGATAAAAACAAAGATTTTTATTTTATGGAAATGAATACTAGAGTACAAGTAGAACATCCAGTTACAGAAATGGTAACAGGAGTGGATATAATAAAAGAACAAATAAAAATAGCAAGTGGTGAAAAATTGAGCTACAAACAAGAAGACATAAAAATAAAAGGTCATTCTATGGAAGTAAGAATTAATGCAGAAAATCCAGAAAAAAACTTTATGCCAGCCCCAGGAATGATTACAGGACTTCATTTGCCAGGAGGAAATGGTATAAGAGTTGATACAGCAATATATGATGGATATAATGTACCACCAACATATGATTCAATGCTTGCAAAATTAATTGTTTATGGAAAAAATAGGAAAGAATCAATTTTAAAAATGAGAAGCGCATTATCAGAAACAGTGATTGAAGGAATAACAACTAACATAGACTTTTTATTGAGAATTTTAAATAATAAAGATTTTCAAGATAATGATTATGACACATCATTCATTGCGAAAAATTTTTAGGGGAGGAGGAATGGTCATTGATAATTGATAAAGTTAAAAAAATAAATGAGAAAGAACAGAAAATTGAAAAAAATAAAAAAGCTTCAGATATGATGATAGGAAAATGGGTAAAATGTGATTCATGTAAAGAAATAATATATAAAGAAGAATTGCATAACAATTTTAGTGTATGTCCAAATTGTGGCAAACATTTTAGGTTATCTGCTAGAAGAAGAATAAAACAAATAGCTGATGAAGGAACATTTGAAAGTTTTGGAGATGATATATTAACCAAAGACCCATTACAATTTAAAGGATATTTAAAAAAAGTTGAAGCAATAAGAGAAAAAACAAAAATTGATGAAGCAGTAAAATGTGGTATATGTAAAGTAGAAGGCGAGGAAATAGTACTTGTGGTTATGGATGGGAATTTTCTAATGGGAAGCATGGGGTCAGCAGTTGGAGAAAGAATAACTTTAGCCATAGAAAAAGCAATAGAAAGAAAATTGCCATTAATAATGTTTTGTGTATCAGGAGGAGCTAGAATGCAAGAAGGTATTATATCGTTAATGCAAATGGCAAAGACTTCAAGTGCACTAGCTAGGTTAGATAAAGCAGGACAATTATATATATCAGTATTGACAGACCCTACAACAGGAGGAGTAACAGCAAGTTTTGCAAGTTTGGGAGATATAATACTAGCAGAGCCAAAAGCATTAATTGGATTTGCAGGACCAAGAGTTATAGAGCAAACAATAAAACAAAAATTACCAGATGGTTTCCAAAGTTCAGAATTTTTATTAGAACATGGATTTATAGATAAAATAGTTGAAAGAAAAGATATGAAAAGGACAATAGTTAAATTAGTTAGATTGCATAAGAAAAGATTGATTTAAGAATTTTTAAAGAAAGAGGAAAATTTATGGAAGTAGAAAAAAAGAAAAAAACAGCTTGGGAAAGAGTAAGTCTTGCAAGAAAACTAGAAAGACCTAAAGCATTAGACTATATCCAAAATATTTTTGAAGATTTTATAGAATTACATGGTGATAGAAATTTTGCAGATGATAAAGCAATAATTGGAGGAATTGCTAAATTAAATGGAATGCCAGTTACAGTAATAGGTGAACAAAAAGGTAAGAAAGCAAATGAAAATATGAAAAGAAATTTTGGAATGCCAAATCCGGAAGGGTATAGAAAAGCACTAAGGCTTATGAAACAAGCTGAAAAATTTAAAAGACCGATTATTACATTTATAGATACACCAGGAGCATATCCAGGAATGGGAGCAGAAGAAAGAGGGCAAGGAGAAGCAATAGCAAGAAATATTTTAGAAATGTCTAGACTAGAAGTCCCTATAATATGTATTGTAATAGGTGAAGGTTCTAGTGGAGGAGCCTTAGCAATAGCAGTAGGAGATAAAATACTTATGTTAGAAAATGCGATATATTCTATATTATCACCAGAAGGATTTGCAAGTATATTATATAAAGATTCTAGTAAAGCAAAAGAAGCAGCAGAAGATATGAAATCAACTGCAGAAGATTTAAAAGAATTTGGAGTTATAGATGAAATAATAGAAGAGCCAGAAGGTGGAGCACAAGAAGATTTTGAAAATGTTGCAGAAAATATAAGAAAATATTTAATTAGAAATTTAGAAGAATTAAGAAAGTTGGATGTAGAAGAATTATTAGAGAAAAGATATAAGAAATTTAGAAAAATGTAAGCTAATGATATTATAGCAGTAATTTTGTAATGTAATAATATGAGTTTTAAAATTAGCCGCTGGAAAATGGGGGGGAAAAAAAAATTTTTTTTTTTTTTTT
>USFW01000005.1 GCA_900553985.1 uncultured Clostridium sp. | reverse complement strand
TCAACATCATTCTCATTCTATGCACCATACACGCTAGGTACAGAAAATAATTCACGACCATGGGATTGGTTTAAAACAGTACAAGAAGCAGTAAAAGGAACACAGAATTATGCTAGAGCATGGGATAATGACTATGTACTTATCGGACATAGTGCGTATCCATTCGTGGAACGCGGGGGCGTTTGCTATGGTGGTTCCATTGCGGGCGTGCTCTATTCGTACTTTACTTATTGTAATGCGAACTACAGCAGCGGGTTTCGTTCAGTCCTTGTCATGTAGAACTATCTACGCTGTAAATGGGAGTATGTGAGTGTGTAAATTTTTTATGCAGAGTTTTGGGAAAATATGTAGGAAAAACGACATTTTTTTACATGAAATTATACCAGCTATATAGTTTGTATGAATTCTTAAAGATGAGATTAAAAGAAAAAGGATATCAGTATCAATCTGACATCCTTTTTTTCTACACTTTAATTATTCTCAGTATTATCATTTTTATTATCTTTAACATTTTTCTTCTTTTTAGTATCTTTTACTTTTTTATCATTTTCAGACTTAATCTTTTTAGTATTTTTTCCAAAAACTTCAGAAAAATCCTTATTTTTATTAAATACAAAATAAGTAATTAATCCCATACCAATTATAACAGCCAAAATAGAAAGAATACCACCAACAAAAGGTGTTAAGCAAATAGCCCATAATATAATTGTTGTTAATATTAATACTCCTAAAATACCAATATTTTTAGATATATTTAATTTTTTACAAATTAAATTATTAATAGAAATTATAGTTACAGATGTACTTAATGCAAATAACAATACTAAAATAGTTAATAATAAAAGTGAAATTGAAGCAGTTATATTTATAAATAATAATAATATAGCTATAATTGTTATTGCAATAGGTGTCAAAATTCCACAACCTAAAACAGGTAATATTTTTTTACTAGCAATTAAATCATTAGTAGATTTTAAGAATTTAGGTACTAGTAATAAACTTAATCCCCAAATTACTAAAACAAGTACAAGTAAGCTTCCTAACGAAATTAGATATGTAGATATTGTTTTATTTGTTGTTTTTATAATTTGTTCAAAATTAACTTTCCCAGAAACAGCTTTTTCGGGAATAGATACTTCTTGTGATGAAGAATAATTTAAATCTCCAGCTATTGAACCTGCTTGAGTGACTGTACTTGCATTTGGGGCTTCTTGGTTTGGAGTTGCGAAATTAATTTTCTGAGCTTTTACATAAGCATTTCTTCCGATGACACCATTTATGTTTAAAGTAGAAGATGTAGTTCTAAGATCTCTATAAATGTAACCATCAACTGTAATATTATTAGCTATAGAGTATAGATCATATACAACACCTTTAATAGTAATGTTTTCTGCTGAAACAAATAAATTGCTAAATATGTAAGCTTGCTCACCAATAGTTAAGTTTTTTGCACAAACAAAAACATCTCCTCCAATTTGAGAATTAATAGTAACATTGTTACCAATTATAAATACATTACCATCTACAATATAATCAATAATTACATCATTTTGGGTGATATATACATCTCCTTTTTTCATTTGATTTTCTGGATTAGCATTTGTATTATTGGCATCAGTATCTTGTGGTGATGTAACAGTATTTTGAATGTTATTACTATTAGTAGATACTGCATTTACATCTTGAGTGGTATTAGTTTCATTATCAGCATTGACTACTGGTAATAGAAACGACAATAATAGTAGTACTACAATTGGTATAATCGCAAATTTTTTCTTAGACATAAATTTTCCTCCTATATATTTTTAATATACAAAAAATATATATCTTAAAGATAATTTTGTCAAGCAAAATACACTTGTAAAATAATAATAACGAGTTAAAAAAGTATTATTTATTATTTTTTTCTATGAAATATGCACAGTCAAAATGTGAAGAAATATTAGAAGGAATAATTAAATTATAATTACATTTTCCATCTTTTTGATAAATACAATTAAGTGAACAATTAATATTTGTCAAAAAATCACCTCATAATATAGTATACAATAAATATTTAGAAATATTCATAATATAATGGAAGTTGTAAATTTTGTTATGTTGTGAAAAAAGTTGCTATTAAAATAATAGCAACTTTTAGGTATTTTACTTTTTAATGGGAAATATCATTTTTGTTTTATAGTAATATAAAATTATTTTAGCTATAGATGTTTGCAAAAACTATATTATACTTTTCAAATTCTAGAAGAATTTGAGCCCAAAAAGGAAAAGCTTCTAATTGTCTTGAAATTTGAAATATAATTTGTTTTTTTGTGTATTTTATATTAAAATTAATATTGGTTACAGATTTTAGTTTTTTGAGTATTAGTGAAAAAACTTTTTTAAAGTTATTAATGTCCTTAGGTAAAATAGTAATTTGATAATAATCTTCAAGAGGACTCATAGAAAAAATTTCCGTGTAGTTGAATTGATGATTAATTGTTTCTTTGATTTTTAAAATTGCCTTTTTTTCAACTTTTGATATATATGATTGAGAAAATTTAAGAATTTTAGAAATATCTGATTGAGATATATTTCCCAACCTATAGAGCATAATAATTTTTTCTGTTTGAGATAGACAATTTAAAATAATGTTTATTAATTCAGTAAAAGTTTCTGTTTTTAAAATTTTTTCAACAAAATCAGAATCAGGATGTTCAAGTCTATCTTGTAAATTTATAGTATGATTATTTTCTGTAAAAGTAGTGAAAGCTTCAAGTGAAATATCATTTACATGCTTTTTATTTTTATTGTAATATATAAAGATTTCATTTTTTATACATGTACAAGCATAATTAGAAAAAATGACATTTTTTGAAAGATCAAAACTATTAGCAGCCTTTATTAGACCAATAGTACCGATAGATACTAAGTCTTCATATTCAATAAAATTACGAGAAATATTTAATGTTTTTATTAAATGATGAACTAAATTCCGATTATCTAAAATCATTTGTTGTAAATTAGTGTTTAAATTTGTATTCATAGAGTTCCTTTCTTTGTAATAAATAATATTTTCAAAATAAAATAAAATACCTCCTCTTTAATGATATAAGTTTATTAACTATAGAATCATTTTAACATAAGTTTACAATAAAATCAAGTTTATGTAATTTATGGTTAAATGATTAAGATACTAATGATATTTGCCATAAAATTTGCAATAGTTATTTATAGGACAAGTATCACATTTAGGATTTCTAGCAATACAAGTATTTCTACCATGCCAAACAAAAAGGTGATTAATATCTTTTAAACTATCTTTTGGAAAGAACTTTATCAAATCTTGTTCAATTTTTTCAGGATCTTTTTCTTTAGATAATCCCATAAGATTAGAAATTCTTTTGGCATGAGTATCTACTGCAATTCCTTCAGCAATTCCAAATACTTCTAACATAATAACATTAGCACTTTTTCTACCAACACCAGCTAAGCTAGTTAATTCTTTCATAGTATGAGGAACTTCACCATTAAAATTATTAATTATTTGTTCTGCACATAATTTAATATTTTTTGCTTTATTTTTATAAAAACCACAAGGATGAATAATTTCTTCAAGTTCTTTAATATCTATATTTGCAAAATCTTCAATAGTTTTACATCTATTAAAAAGAGCAGGAGTAGTTTTATTAACTCTTTCATCAGTACATTGGGCAGAAAGCATAACAGCTACTACTAACTCAAATGGTGAAGAAAAATCCAAACTGCAAGTGGCATCAGGGTATGCATTTTTTAATTTTAAAACGATTTCTTTAGCAAATTTTTTATTCATAATTATTATCCTTTCTTGTAAGAAACAAAATTATAGTTATTGTTTTAATACATATATAATAAATTTTTATATTAAATAAATGATTGCATAAGAAAATTTAATATAAAAATAAAATGTTTTATTAACATAATCTTATATAATAAATATATCAACTAACTATTTAAGTGTCAAGAGTTTTACATAAAAGTAACAAATAATGACAAAATGAATATTATATAAAAAAAGATGGAGGTAATAGAATGTGTAATTTATTAAAAAAGACATTAGCAATATGCTTGATAGGATTTGGATTGGGAATATTATTGGTTTTATTACTTCCAATGACAGGTTGGCTATTTATAATAGGAATAACAATTGTTGCGGTTGGACTTATGTGGCTTGCTTGTTAGAAAAAAGGAGGGAATACATATATGACAATAGTAGTAAAAAAAGTTCCAAAATTCTTGAGGGGATTTGTGAAATTAATATTTAGGATAAAAGACTAATTTAGATTCACAACTTTTCTTCTAAAATAAAGTAGAAAATAAAATGTTGTATATCAAGATTAATATACAACATTTTTAAATTATAAATTAAAGCAAAAAAAGAGCTTATGCTCTTTTTACTTTACCATCTCTTAAACATTTAGCACATACATGAATTCTTTTAGCTTCACCATTAACTAAAACTTTAACACTTCTTAAATTTGGTTTCCAAGTACGTGGTGATCTTTTACTTATATGAGAACGAGTAATGCTAAGTTTATTTCCATGACTTACTGATTTATCACATACTTCACATTTTGCCATATCTTAATTGCACCTCCTAAATTACTTAAATAAACTGACTATTGACAATTTTAACATAAAAGCAAAAAAAAAACAAGCATTTTAGAAAAAATATTTAAAAATCCTTGCAAAATAGGAATTTTATGGTATAATAAATGAGCTATAAGAAAAATGAAAGGATTGAAGAAAATGGAATGTAAAGTAGAAAAAACTAAAAATGCAAATGAAATTAAATTAGAAATGACAATAGAAGCTGAAAAATTTGATGGAGCTATACAAAAAGTATATTTTAAAAGTGCAAAATATTTTAATATACCTGGATTTAGAAAAGGTAAAGCACCAATGAATATTGTTGAAAAATATTATGGTAAAGAAATATTTTATGAAGATGCTTTTAATGAATTAGTACCAGAAGAATTATCAAAAGCAGTAGAAGAAAATAAATTAGAAGTTGTAAGTAGACCTGATATAGAAGTTACTCAAATAGGAAAGGGACAAGACTTAAAATTCACAGCTATTTTCCAAACAAAACCAGAAGTAGAATTAGGGAACTATAAAGGTGTTGAAATAAAGAAAATAGAATATAAAGTAACAGAAAAAGATGTAGCACATGAATTAGAACATATGCAAGAACATAATTCAAGATTAGTTTCAGTAGAAGATAGACCAGTAGAAAAAGGTGATATCGCTAACATTAATTTTGAAGGATTTGTTGATGGTGTTGCATTTGAAGGTGGAAAAGCTGAAAAACATGACTTAGAAATAGGAAGTAATACATTTATACCAGGATTTGAAGATCAAGTAATTGGTATGAAAATCGATGAAGAAAGAGACATCAATGTAAAATTCCCAGAAGAATACTTTTCAAAAGATTTAGCAGGAAAAGATGCAACTTTCAAAGTTAAAGTAAATGAAATCAAGAAAAAAGAATTACCTAAATTAGATGATGAATTTGCAAAAGATGTTAGTGAATTTGATACTCTTGCAGAATTAAAGAAAAGTATAAAAGACAAACAAAAAAAGCAAAATGAACAAAAAGCTAAATATGAAACACAAGAAGCTGTTATGAAAGCAGTATGTGATGATATGAAAGTTGAAATACCATCAGGAATGATTGAAACAGAAACAGAAAACATGATGAAAGATATGGAACAAAGACTAGCATATCAAGGATTAAAATTAGAACAATATCTTCAAATAATGGGAAAGACAACAGAAGATATGCAAAAAGAATATGAACCTCAAGCAATTGAAGCTATAAAATCTCGTTTAGCATTAGAAGCTATAATAAAAGCAGAAAAAATAGAGGTAGAAGATAAAGACGTAGAAGAAAAAATGAAAGAAATGGCTAAAAATTATGGAAAAGAAAATGATGAAGAATTCTTAAAAAATGAAAATGTAAGAAGTTATATAAAAGAAGGATTAAAATCAGAAAAAGCAATAGAATTTTTAGTAGAAAACGCAAAAATGAAAAAATAATTAAGGAAATAAAAGCTGGGATTGAATAGATTAGTTTATATTTACTCCTAGCTTTTTGGACTTTTTAAATCTTATAGAATATATTAGTAAATATAAAATATTAATTAACGAATTTAATTTTGAAATTAGTTAATATAAATAAAAAAATTATCTATAAATAACTATAAATTATATTAAAATATATTGGTTTGATATATAAAGAAAAAATAATTAAAATCAATGAAATAACTAAAATTTATCCAATGATAATATAAATTATTTATTAATTATATAGTTAAAGCATAGTATAATTAAAACTTTGAAGGAGGAAATTTTTATGTTAGAAAAAAATAGTTTAGTACCATATGTTATAGAACAAACAAGCAAAGGTGAAAGATCATATGATATTTTTTCAAGATTATTAAAAGATAGAATTATATTTTTAGGAGAAGATGTAAATCCAACTACATCTAGTTTAATAATTGCACAATTATTGTTCTTAGAATCAGAAGATCCAGATAAAGAAATTTATTTATATATAAATTCACCAGGAGGTTCAATAACAGATGGAATGGGAATTATAGATACAATGAATTATATAAAATGCCCAGTTTCAACAATTTGTATAGGAATGGCAGCTAGTATGGGATCTGCATTACTTGCAGCAGGAGAAAAAGGAAAGAGATTTGCAACACCTAATGCAGAAATATTAATACATCAACCATTAATAGGTGGTGGAGGACTTTCAGGTCAAGCAACAGAAATTAAAATTCATGCAGATCATTTAGTAAAAACAAGAGAAAAATTAAATAAATTCCTAAGTGAAAGAACAGGTCAAACAGTAGAACAAATCGAAAAAGATACAGAAAGAGATAACTATATGACAGCAGAAGAAGCATTAAAATATGGATTAATAGATGGAATTATGGACAAAAGAAAATAAAAATTAATAAAAACAGTATAATTTTATGATAAATAAACATATAATATTAGCAGTTTTTAATATATTTAAGGAGAGATAAGATGGCAAAAAATGATGTACCAAAAAGTGTTAGATGTTCTTTTTGTGGAAAATCACAAGAAAATGTTAGAAAAATAGTAGCAGGACCAGGAGTATATATATGTGACGAATGTGTAGACCTTTGTGAAAGCATAATCGAAGCAGAATTATATGATGATGATAAAGCAGGTTACACATTAAATGAATTAAATAATGTGCCAACGCCAGAAGAAATAAAAAAGGTGTTAGATGATTATGTTATAGGGCAAGAAGAAGCTAAGAAAACATTATCAGTAGCAGTATACAATCACTATAAAAGAATTGCACACGAAGAAATAGCAGATAAAGATGATGTAGAAATACAAAAAAGCAATATTCTATTATTAGGACCAACTGGATGTGGAAAGACATTACTTGCAAAGACACTTGCAAAAATATTAGATGTACCATTTGCAATAGCAGATGCAACAACACTTACAGAAGCAGGATATGTAGGAGAAGATGTTGAAAACATATTATTAAAATTAATACAAGCTGCTGATGGAGATATACAAAAAGCACAAAAAGGAATAATATATATAGATGAAATAGATAAAATCACAAGAAAATCAGAAAATCCATCAATAACAAGAGATGTAAGTGGAGAAGGTGTTCAACAAGCATTACTAAAAATAATAGAAGGAACAGTTGCATCAGTACCACCACAAGGAGGAAGAAAACATCCAAATCAAGAACTTATACAAATAAACACAGAAAATATCTTAATAATATGTGGAGGAGCTTTTGAAGGGCTAGAAGATATTATTAAAGACAGAACAGGAAAGAAAACAATAGGATTTGGAACACAAATTGATACTAAAAAAGATATTGATAAATTTGAAGTATTTAAAGAATTATTACCACAAGATTTATTAAAATTTGGATTAATACCAGAGTTTATAGGAAGATTACCAATAGTTGCAACATTAAGAGATTTAGATAAAGAAGCATTAATTCAAATTTTAGTAGAGCCAAAAAATTCTTTAGTAAAACAATATCAAAAATTATTTGAAATAGATGGAGTTGAATTGACATTTGAAAAAGAAGCATTAGAAGCGATAGTAGAAAAAGCCATAGAAAGAAAAACAGGAGCAAGAGGATTGCGTTCTATAATTGAGGAAATAATGAGAGATATAATGTTTGAAATACCATCAAACCCAAATATAGAAAAGTGTATAATAACTAAAAAAACAGTCCTAGAAAAAGCAGGACCAGAATTAGTAATTGGAAATAAAGAAGAAAATAAGAAAACAAAAGGAAAAAAAGAAAAAAGACAAGTGCCAGCCTCAGAAGAAAAAGAAACAGCATAATAATTTGCTGATTTTGGGGTCGGAGACAAAAATCATTTGTTTTAAATTGTAAAAAATTGCATTTTTTACAATTTAAAAATAAAAGAAATGTGATATTGTATATATATTTATTAAGTGAAGCATAATGGATAAGGAAGAAATATTTTAATTAAAAGAAAAATGTTTAACAGTATATGAACAAATAATAGCATAATGAATTTAAAACAATAAGATGAAATTTGGGTCGGGGATAAATGATTTTTATCTCCGACCCAAATTTCATCTTGTAATCAAATGATTTTTGTCTCCGACCCCAAAATCATCAAAACCATTAAACAATCAATTGAAAATAAACAAATCTTATGATATAAATAAAGCAAGTTAAAAGAAAAAAGAAATAAATGAAAATATATTCATTTATAGAAATAGGAGAAAACATGATAGCAGAAGTAATCATCAATAGAGGAGCAAAAAAATTAAATAGAACCTTCGACTACAATATTCCAAAAGACTTAGAAGAATTAATACTAGTAGGAAGTAAAGTATTAGTACCATTTGGTAATGGTGAAAAACTAGCAGAAGCATTTGTAGTCGGAATAAAAGAAAAATCAGCATTTGAATTAAAAAACATAGCAAAATTAGAGGAAAATTTAACAGATAAACAAATATCTCTAGCCAAATGGATGTCAAAGCGATATTTTTGCAATATTTCTGATTGTATCAAATTAATGCTAACACCAGGAACCAGAAACAAGAATAAAGAAAAAAGAATACAAGATAAAACAATAAATTGTGTATATTTAAAAAAAGATATAGAAGAAATTGAATTTGAAATAGAAACAGGAAAAATAAAATCAGAAAAACAAAAAAGACTTTTAAATTTTGTAAAAGACAATGAAGGTACAACAGTGCCAGAAATTGAAATGTTTACAGATTGTGCAAGAGGAATTGTAAATACATTAGTAAAGAATGGATATTTAGAAATTATTGAAAAAAAGGTAGAAAGAAATCCACTATTAGGAAGAAATTGTGAAAAGACAAATAATCTTAAGCTAACAGAAGAACAAAAAAACGCTTATAATAGAGTAGAAGAAGCGATTGATAAAAATGAATATAAACAATTTTTGCTATATGGGGTTACTGGTTCAGGAAAAACAGAAGTGTATTTGCAATTAATAGAAAAGGTATTAAAAATAGGGAAAAATGCTATTGTATTGGTTCCTGAAATATCATTAACTCCACAAATGTTAGATAGATTTATTTCAAGATTTGGAAAAAGCGATATTGCTATATTACATAGTAAATTATCAATAGGAGAAAGACATGATGAATGGGAAAGAATAAGAGAAAGAAAAGCTAGAATTGTAATAGGAGCAAGGTCAGCCATATTTGCACCTATTGAAAATGTAGGAATAATAATTATTGATGAAGAACATGATAGCTCATATAAATCAGAAACAAATCCAAGATACAATGCAAAAGAAATTGCAAAAATATTAGCTAAAGAGAATAAAGCACCATTATTACTTGGAAGTGCAACACCAGATATTAATACATTTTATAATGCTACAAATGAAAATGAAGATGGAAATACAAAAACTAAATTATTAACTCTTACCAAAAGAGCTAATGAATCTTCACTTCCTAAGGTAGAAATAATTGACTTAAAACAAGAATTAGCAAATGGAAATCGTTCAATGCTAAGTATGGAATTATATAATAGTATAGAAGAAAATATAAGCCAAAAAAGACAAACTATATTATTTTTAAATAGAAGAGGATATTCAACATTTATAATGTGTAGAAACTGTGGGTATACTGTAAAATGTCCAAGTTGCAATATAAGTATGACATATCATAGCTATGAAAAAAAATTAAAATGCCATTATTGTTCATATGAAGAAAATTTAGTAACAACTTGTCCAGAATGCCATAGTGATAAAATAAGATATTTTGGAACAGGAACACAAAAATTAGAACAAGAAATTAATAAACAATTTCCAAATGCATCTACAATTAGAATGGATATAGATACTGTTACTAAAAAGAATTCGCATGAAGAAATATTAAATAAATTTAAAAATGAAAATATAGACATATTAATAGGAACACAAATGGTAGTAAAAGGACATCATTTTCCAAATGTTACATTAGTTGGTGTTATAGCAGCTGATAGTTCATTAAATATAGATGATTATAGAGCAAATGAAAGAACTTTTCAGATTTTAACACAAGTTGCAGGAAGAGCAGGAAGAGAAAATCTACCAGGGAAAGTAATAATTCAGACATATAATCCTGATAATTTTAGCATAATATGTGCACAAAAACAAAACTATGAGATGTTTTATGAAACTGAAATAGCATTAAGAAAACAGTTGAAATATCCACCATTTTGCGATATAATATTAATTAGTTTTAACAGTTTAAATGAAACTAATATTAAAAATATTTCAAATGAAATGTATAAAAAACTATTAGAAAAATTAAATCAAGAAGAATTTAAGATATTTAGACCAATGCCATCTCCAATAGATAAAATTCAAAATAGGTATAGATGGAGAATTATAATAAAAGGAAATATGACAGTTGAAGCAAACGAAGTATTAAATCAAACTTTAAAAGAGATTTATAGTAGAAATATTAAAGATATAAGAATTTCAATTGATGTAAATCCAAATAATATGAGTTAATTAATATAAAATTTGCGATTAAAAATAATTTGAAATGATTTTAGTGTAATGTTAAATTTTTGAGTTTTAAGAATAATTTTTTGCAGTTATTAAGTTCTTTAAAAATAAGAAAAATTTTGATAAATAAAAAATTAATGAAGTGAGAAAGGATGAATTAAAGTATGGCAATAAGAAATTTAAGATATCAAGGTGATGAAATATTAAAGAAAAAATCAAGAGAAGTACCATTTGAAGATATATCAAATGAAAAAATACAATCACTTATAGATGATATGATAGAAACAATGCATAAATATAATGGTGTAGGATTAGCAGCAGTACAAGTTGGAATATTAAAAAGAGTTGTAGTAATTGACCTTTATGATGATAAAGGACCTATTGTGTTAATAAACCCTGTGATAGTAAAAACAAAAGGAGAACAAGAAGTTGAAGAAGGATGTCTAAGTTTCCCAAATGAATTTGCAAAAGTAGTTCGTCCAGCAGAAGTAACAGCTGAATATACTGATAGAGAAGGAAAAAGAATGAGAGTAAAAGCAAAAGAATTATTAGCACAAGCAATTTGCCACGAGTTAGACCATTTAGATGGAGAATTATTTATTGATAAAATAGTTCCAGGAACTTTAGAATATATTGACCCAAATTCAAGTGAAAAATAATAAAATTATAAATAAGAAATACAAAGATATAAAAGCCTTAATATTTAGGGGAAATATTAAGGCTTTTACAATCAAATTACAGTAATTAAAATATTTGAATTAATTAAAAATTAAAATTAATTCTTTATTTAGATACAAAGTATTTAACCTTAGAAAGGATGAAAATTAAATGAAAATCGTATTTATGGGAACACCTGATTTTGCAGAAGAAAGTCTAAAAGCTATATATGAAGCAAATTATGAAATTATAGGAGTTGTAACAAATCCAGACAGGCCAAAAGGAAGAGGAATGAAAATGGTTGCTTCACCTGTAAAAGAATTTGCAACTGAAAAAGAATTAAAGATATTTCAACCACAAAAAGTAAGAAATAATCAAGAGTTTATAAATGAAATAAAAGAACTAAATCCAGATATAATTTGTGTTGTGGCATACGGAAAAATATTACCAAAAGAGATTTTAGAAATTCCAAGATTAGGATGTATAAATGTTCATGCTTCACTACTTCCAAAATATAGAGGGGCAGCGCCTATACAATGGGCAGTATTGAATGGAGATAAAACTACTGGAATTACTACTATGTATATGGATGAAGGAATGGACACAGGAGATATGATTTTAAAAGAGGAAGTAACTATTGGTGAAGATGAAACAACAGGTGAATTGTGGGATAGACTTTCTAAATTAGGAGGAGAACTATTAGTAAAAACATTAAAAGATATAGAAAATGGAACAGCGACTAGAATCAAACAAGAAGGTGAATTTTCAATGGCACCAATGCTATCTAAAGAAATGGCTAAAATAAATTGGGAAGAACAATCAGCAGCACAAATAAAAAATTTAGTAAGAGGTTTAAATCCAATAATGGGTGCATATACATTTCTAAATGATAAGAAAATCAAATTTTGGAAAGTAGATGTAGCAAAATCAACTGAGATAAAGGTTGGTGGTCCAATGGACTTTATGCGTGATGGAACTGTTATAGTTTCAGATAAAAAAGATGGAATATTTATAAAGACAAAAGAAGGAATTTTGAAAGTGATAGAAATTCAAGGAGAAAATGCAAAGAGAATGACAATACAGGAGTTTTTGAGAGGAAATCCTATTGAGGAATTTGAAGTATTTGAGTAAGAAATACTATATAAATTTGCTTTTTTAAGTCTTGTTATGAAAATATGAAAAGTAAAATTTTCAGGGGAATTTACTGATAAAGGTTGTAAAAATCATTAAAAATTGATATACTTAAAACACAGAATTTAAGTATATCAATTTTTGATATCAAAAAGGAGGAATTCATAGATGGAAGAAGAAAATAAAAATGTTGAAAATGGGGAAGTTGTAGAACTTGAAGAAGAAATAAAAACAGAAAATGAAGGAATAAAAATATCTAACGATGTAGTTGCAGTAATTGCAGGAGTAGCAGTTTCAGAAGTACAAGGAGTATCTGGAATGGCAGGAGGATTTGCAGGAGGAATTACAGAAGTTTTAAGTGGAAAGAAAAACCTAGCAAAAGGAATTAAAGTTGATATAGAAGAAGAAAAAGTAAAAATTGATGTAAATATTATTGTAGAATATGGTTCAAGAATACCAGATGTAGCATTTGAAATTCAAAACAGAGTAAAAAAATCAGTAGAAGGAATGACAGGATTAAAAGTCGAAGAAGTAAATGTGCATGTTCAAGGTGTTAACACAGATGTAGTTAAGTCAGATGAAAATGACGAAGAAGAAAAAACAGAGGAAAATAATTAATTAACTCACAAGTTAATAGTGTTTTCAATAAAAAAATTGTACTATATAATATAATAAGAAAAGGAGAATAAAAAATGAAAATTTTAGAAAAACTTACATTAATAATATATTCTTATGTAATATTAATAATTTCAGTACTAGCTTGTTTATTAGTATTTGGTTGGGTAGATATTGACTTAGTAGGAGAAGTAATAAAAGGAGTAATAGTTAGTAGCACATGGGGAAAAGTAATTCTTGGTGTTAGCGTAGTATTTATATTACTTTCAATAAAATGTATATTTTTTGATACAACATCAAGAGAGCAAATAAAAGAAAGACAAGGTGTTTTATTAGAAAACGAAAGTGGAAAATTAATGATTTCTAAAGAAACAATAGAAAACTTAGTGAATTCAGTAGCAAAAGGATTTAAAAGTACAGAAGATGTAACAACTAGAGTTGAATTAGATAAAGATAATAATGTTAAAGTATATGCAAATTTAATAGTAAGTGCAGATGCAGTTATAAAAGATTTATCAGCAAATCTTCAGACTAGTATAAAAGAAAAAGTAAAGAAAGCAACAGATTTAGAAGTAAATGAAGTTAATATAACTGTAAAAAAAGTTGCTCCAAAAGAAGAAAATGCATAAAGTCAAAATTTATACTTAGGTAAAGAAAGGAAGTGTAAATAATGAACAATTTTAAAGAGTTTTGGAATCAATATAAAGGTGCAATAATAGGAATAGTAATAGCAATTTTAATATTAATAACAAGATTAGATAAATTAATTTTAGCAATAGTTGTATTATTCTTAGGAGCATTTATAGGAAACTATGTTCAAAGAAATAAAGAAGAGGTTAAAACAAAATTAAAAAAATTTATAGATAAAATGTAGATGGAAAGGGTAGTTATGAATAGAACAGCAATTAGAGAACAAGCTTTTAAGTTGTTATATAGTATAGAAATACAAAACAAAAAAACAATAGAAGAGCAAAAAGAACAAATGGACTTATATTTTGAAAGTAATAACATAGAAAATAAAAATGCAAAAGAATATATAGAAGATGCAATTTTAGGAATAGAAAAAAATAAAGAAGAAATAAAATTACAAATTGAAAAGAACCTAAAATCTGATTGGAAAATAGAAAGAATTTCTAAAATAGATTTAGCAATTTTAAAATTGGCTATTTATGAAATAAAATATAAAGAAATACCTTTTAAAGTAGTTATAAATGAAGCAGTGGAACTAGCCAAAAAATATGGGGAAGATTCATCAAAGAATTTTGTTAATGGGATTTTAGCAAGTATAGTAAAAGAATAGCAGGTTATGGGGATATTTTATTTATAAAATATCCCTAGTTTAAATATAAAGGAAGAATAGTTAGAAAGAAAATAAAAATCTTTCATCTCTGTGTTTGAGCTATAATTGCTAAGATATTTGAGAGTTTCATTACAGTAGAAAAATCGAATTGGCAGAAGAAAAGAGGAAAAGCCAAATTTTTTCAGAAATCAAGAAAGGAATATATTTTTTATGAAATATGCAGAAATGGCGATAAGTGTTACAGATTTAAATAAATATATAAAAGATAAAATAGCGGATGATGAATATTTGAATAATGTTTTAATAAAGGGAGAAATATCAAATTTTAAACATCATTACACAGGTCATATGTATTTTACATTAAAAGATGAAAATTCATTAATAAAATGTATAATGTTTAAATCATATGCTCAAAAATTAATGTTTGAACCTAAAGATGGGACAAAGGTATTTGTATTTGGAACTGTATCAGTATTTGAAAGAGATGGTATATATCAAATATATGTAAAAGCAATGGAAGAAGATGGTGTAGGAGACTTATATACCAAATATCAAAAATTGAAAAAAGAATTAGAAGAAAAAGGATTATTTGATATAGAAAATAAAAAGAAAATACCATTAATGCCAAAAGTGATAGGAGTATTAACTTCACAAACAGGTTCTGTTATTAGAGATATAATAAATGTATCAACAAGAAGAAATCCAAATGTCTATATACGACTATTACCAGTACCAGTTCAAGGAGAAGGTGCAGCAGAAAAAATAGCCAAGGGTATAGAATATATGAATGAAAATAACTTAGCTGATGTGCTGATACTAGCAAGAGGAGGAGGCTCACTAGAAGATTTATGGCCATTTAATGAAGAAATTGTAGCATACAGTATATATAACTCAAAAATACCAATAATTTCAGCAGTAGGTCATGAAACAGATTTTTCAATATCTGACTTCGTAGCAGACTTAAGAGCACCAACTCCATCAGCAGCGGCAGAATTAGCAGTTCCAGATATTTATGAATTAAAACAAAAAATAAATACATATCAAAATAGACTAAAAATATCTTTAACTAAAAAGGTAGAAATAATGAAATTAAGATATGAAAAATGTATGTCAAGTTTTGTATTTAAAGAACCAACAAGAAGGATTAATGAAAATTATATAAAATTAGATTCATATATAAAACAGTTAGAAAACTTGATAAATACTAAAAGTGAAAAAGAAAAAAATAGATATGTAGAATTAGTTGCAAAATTAGATACATTAAGTCCACTAAAAACTTTGATGAGAGGTTATTCAATAACAGAAAAAGAAGGTAAAATAGTTAAAAGCATAGTGGAATTAAAAAAAGATGACAATATTGATATACGACTAACTGATGGTAAGATTCAAGCTAAAATAATATAATTACAAACATAATGTTAATATATATAACTATATTAATGAACTTAAACTATTGTAATAATTTTATAAAAAATAATACCTAGTGAACAAATAGATATAGATAAAATAGTTAAAGATAGTTTGATTTACGAATTGAATAGAAATATAAAAAATAGTAAATTTTAAAACTCAATAAATTATAAAGATTAAAAGCAAGGAGGGAAATATAAAATATGAAAAAGAATTTTGAAGAGCAAATAGAAGAATTAGAAAATATAATAAAAGAACTAGAAGCAGGAAAATTAAACTTAGACGAATCAGTTGAAAAGTTTGAAGCAGGAATGAAAATATCAAAAGAATGTAGCAAAATGTTAGAAAGTGCAGAAAGAAAAATTACAATATTACTAAATGAAGATGGGAATGTTGAAGAAGAAGATTTTGAAACAAAAGAATAGAAAAATAGAGATAATATAAAGTTGAAAATTCTATATATTATCGAAATTTAATAAGATAAGAAAGGGGAATACAATGAATACATTTATGGATTTTATACAAAACAAATATATATATATACCATTTTTTCTATGGTTTGGAATACAATTATTTAAATTGATATATGACTTAGTAACAACTAAAAAATTTAATTTTAAAAGAATAATGGGAGCAGGAGGAATGCCAAGTTCTCATTCAGCAGTTGTGGCAGGAATAGCAACATTAATAGGAAAATATGAAGGTGTAGATTCACCTATATTTGCATTATCATTTATAGTTGCATTTGTAGTAATGTATGATGCTTGTGGGGTAAGAAGAGCAGCTGGAAAACAAGCAAAATTATTAAATAAACTTATAGAAACACCAGGGTTAACAGGGGTACAAGTGTCAGAAAAATTAGTAGAAGTATTAGGGCATACACCAGTTCAAGTAATAGTAGGGGCTTTAATTGGTGTAGGAGTTGGATTAATAGCATAATTAATTGAAATGCAAAGAAATAGATATCAAAACTTTAAAAATTATTAATTTAGATTAAAGCTTAGAACAAATACAAAATTATAAAATTAATAATATTTAATTTTATAATTTATTCATTTTGATTTGCATTTTAAATGGAAGGAGCGAAAAAATGACTGATATAGAAATTGCAAAAAGTGTAAAATTAAAAAAAATCACTAAAATTGCTAAAGAAATAGGGATAGATGAAGATGAGATTGAACAATACGGAAGTTACAAAGCAAAAATTTCTGAAAAAGTCTTTGAAAAAATAAAAGATAATAAAAATGGAAAATTAATATTAGTAACAGCTTTAAGTCCTACACCATTGGGGGAAGGAAAAACTACAGTTTCAATAGCTATTGCAGATGGATTAAGAAAAATAAATAAAAAGTCAATTTTAGCATTAAGAGAACCTTCCTTAGGACCTGTTTTTGGAATAAAAGGAGGAGCAACAGGTGGAGGAAAAGTACAAGTAGCTCCAATGGAAGATATTAATTTACACTTTACAGGAGATATTCATGCAATTACTTCAGCAAATAACTTATTATCAAGTATAATCGATAATCATATATATTTTGGAAATGAATTAAAATTTAAAAGAGTTGTATGGAAAAGATGTGTTGACTTAAATGACAGACAATTAAGAGTTATAGAAACAGGACTATCAGGAGAAAAAAATATTGTTCCAAGACAAGATAGTTTTGATATAACAGTAGCGTCAGAGATAATGGCAATATTGTGTCTAGCAGAAAATATAACAGAATTAAAAGAAATGTTAGGAAATATATTAGTTGGATATGATGAAAATAACAAGCCAATATACGCAAAGCAATTAAAAGCAGAAGGAGCAATGGCAACATTATTAAAAGATGCAATAAAACCTAATCTGGTACAAACATTAGAACACACACCAGCAATCATACATGGAGGACCATTTGCAAATATTGCTCATGGATGTAATAGCATTAGGGCAACAAAGTTAGCATTAAAATTAGGAGAATATGTAATTACAGAAGCAGGATTTGGAGCAGATTTAGGAGCAGAAAAGTTTTTAAATATAAAATGCAGAAAAGCTAACTTAAAACCAGAGGCAGTAGTTATTGTAGCAACTATAAAAGCAATAAAGTACCATGGAGGTATTGAAAAAGAAAAGATTCAAGAAGAAAATATAGAGGGAATAAAAAATGGAATAGAAAACTTATATAGACATATAGACAATATAAAAAATAAATTTGGATTAAATGTAATAGTTGCTTTAAATAGATACAATTCTGACACAGAAGAAGAAATTAAATATATTAAAGAAAATTTAGAAAAAAAAGGAATTGAAATAAGTGTAGTAGAAAGCTGGGCAAAAGGAGGAGAAGGAGCAACAGACATAGCACAAAAACTTGTAAATTTGGTTGAAAAGGAAGAAAAATTCAAATTTACTTATTCTCTAGAAGATAACATAGAAGAAAAAATTGAAAAGATAGTTAAAAATATATATGGGGCAAAAGGTGTAATTTATGAAGAAGAAGCTAAACAAAAAATTGAGCAGTTTAAAATAGAAGGATATGGAAACTTACCTATATGTATTGCAAAAACTCAATATTCATTTTCAGATAATCCTAAAAATCTAAAATGTGATGACGAATATTATATTACAATAAGAAACTTAGAATTAAAAACAGGAGCAGGATTTATAGTAGCTCTAGCAGGAAAAATAATGACAATGCCAGGATTACCAAAACATCCATCGGCAGAAAGTATTGACATAGATGAAAAAGGAAATATTGTAGGGATATTTTAAAATATAAAGAAGAAAACATATAATGTTAGGAGGAGAAATTAAACATGGAATGGAAATGTTGTAAATGTGGAAATAGTGAATTTGAAAAGGACCAATTTCAAGCAACAGGTGGGAATTTTTCGAAAATATTTGATGTTCAAAATAAAAAATTTATTACAGTGAGTTGTAAAAAATGTGGTTATACAGAATTATATAAATCTGAAGTTTCAGCTGGAATGAATGTATTAGATTTCTTGATGGATTAAATATATTAATTTGTAATGAAAAGAATAGCAAGAGTATATGATACTGAATTAGTACAAGGATTAAATATATTAATTTGTAATGAAAAGAGAGTAGATTGAAAGAGAATAAAAATTTTTCAATGCTATGTTGCTTTTTAAGTGAAGCGAGAAAGGAATGAATTTTTTATGAATTTAAAAGAACAAATTTTAAAATATAAACCATACAATGAACAAGAAGAGATTGATAAAGAAATGTTGTTAGAATATATAGATACATTTAAAGACGTTTTAACAAGGGAAAATAGAATGTGTCACTTTACAGCTTCTAATTGGATTATAAATAAACAAAGAACAAAAATACTAATGGCATATCATAATATATATAAATCTTGGGCTTGGACAGGTGGTCATGTTGATGGAAATGAAAATTTATTAGAAGTAGCATTGAAAGAAGCAACAGAAGAAACTGGATTAAAAAATTTAAAAGTATTAAGTGATGGAATATATGGAATTGAAATACTTACAGTAAATAGTCACATAAAAAGAGGCAAATTTGTACCAGCTCATTTACATCTAGATTGTTGTTTTTTGCTAGAGGCAGATGAGGATGAAGAATTAAAAATAAAAGAAGATGAAAATAGTGGAGTTAAATGGTTTGATATAGATGAAATTATGAATGTTACAAATGAAGAACAAATGAAGCCAATATATATGAAGTTGAATAAAAAGATATTTGAAATATAAAAATCTTATGAAGTAGAATGGTATATTAACAAGGGTGATACTAAATATAAAAACAAAGTCTTGAAAACATAATAATTCAAAGACTTTGTTTTGTATTATCTAGCTTTTTTACAAAACAGCACCAAGGATCAATATTCCAATTATATCATTATAAATTTTATCAAACTGAGATAAAGGCAAAGGATTTTCACCAATACCAGCTTCAACAGTATATCCAGGCTTATTATAATTTTGAATAAACCAATCTTTATACCCAGCAAAGCTAGAATTATAAGGAGTAGAAGCTAACTTATACCCACTAGCAATAGAAAATTTTTTACCAATTTCAAAACTTCTATGTGGAATATAATTTAAAAATCTCCAATAAATTTCTTGACCTTGAGTATGAAAAGCTATAACTAAATCAAAATTGTTCATTAAAGTAAAATTATAAATAGCTAAAGCTTCAGGTTCTGTAAGAGGCCCATAGCCAACGAAATCTCGTGGAGCTGGTCCGTGTAAAACCTTGGGAGTATTTTATTTGTTTAGCTTGTTCCCAGTTTGCAGGAAATTGCAAGTTTAAATCTACACCCTTAATATTTGCCTTCCAACCAGAAGGAAAAGGTATATTAGGAAAATTACTAGCAATATTAAAACAATTACGATATACTCCGAGAATTTTTATTTATATTACCAGTTACCAAATTTACTCCATCAGGATTTACCATTGGCATAATATAAATAGAACAAGAATTGAATAAATCTTGAACAGAGTAATTGTAAATCTTACTATTTGAAACATATGCATTACAATAATCTTCTATAAATTTCATTAATAGCACAGAAGTAATCCACTCATTTGCGTGAAAAGAGGCAGAATAAAAAATTTTTTTATTTCCAGTTCCTAATCTAATAACATTAATAGGATTGCCTAAATTACTTACTCCAACGGATTTAATATCTAAAAAAGGAAATTTTCGATATAATGTGTTTAAATTAGAATTTAATATGTAAGAACTGTAAGCTACATTTGTTGGAACTATAAAATTATTCATTAACATCACCTGCTTTTATTATATGTATTTATAAAAAAATGGTTAATATGTATAAAAAATGCATAAAATATTGAGTTTATCATAAAATAATGATAAAATTATGATAATAAAATTGAAGGAGTGAATGATTATGATTAATATAAGACCAGTATCAGATTTAAGAAATAAATATCCAGAAATTGAGGATTTAGTTTTAAAAGAAGATGAAGCAGTATATCTAACAAAAAATGGATATGGCTCTATGGTAGTAATGAGTTTAGAAAAGTATTCAAAATTAATAAGTAATGTGGAATATAATGAGTATGTTGAAAAGGCATTGGATGAAGCTGATAGGGAAGCTGAAGATTCTAATACAAAATATTATACTCATGAGGAAGTTTTCGGAAAAATAAGGGGGAAAATGAATGGAGAAAAAATATGAAATAAAATATCTTCCTTTATTTTATAAGGATTTAGACCAAATTACTGACTATATTATGTATAAGTTAAATAATGAAATAGCGGCAAATAATTTTGTTAATGAATTGGAAAAAGAGATAAATAAAAGAGCATACAACCCAGTTTCCTATGAAAAATATATATCAATTAGAAAAAGGAAATATACATATTATAAAATTTATATAAAAAATTATATTGTATTTTATACGGTAAAAGATAATATTATGGAAGTAAGAAGAATTTTATATTCAAAAAGAAATTTTAATAAAGTATTTTAAGAAATAAATAAAACATTGCATATTTTTTAACTTACAAAACCTTGAATTTTAATGTGTAAGACTGTAAACTACATTTGTAGGAACTATAAAATTATTCATTGACATATCCTGTTTATATTATATGTATTTAAAAAAATTAGTTAATATAAATTTTTTGAATATAAATAGAAAAATGAAATAATATAAACTAGGAGGTTTTAAGATGTTAAAAATGAAAGAATTACAATATCCAATAAATGCATTAGAACCATATTACAGTAAAGAGACTTTAGAAATTCATTATAATGTATTATACAAAGGATATGTAGAAAATACTAATAAGACAGAGGAAAAGTTAGAAAATGCAAGGAGATTACAAGATTTTAAAAATATAAAATGTTTAGAAAAGGATTTATCGTTTTTTGGTTCAGGAGTAATTTTACATGAACTATTTTTTGAAAATATGGGACCTGCAATTCCTACAAGTCCAAATAAAAGTTTAATGGAACAAATAATAAAAGATTTTGGGACATATGAAATATTTAAAGAACAATTTACAGAAAGCTCAAAAGTAGTAGAAGCATCAGGATGGAATTTGTTAGTATGGGTGCCTAGATTTAATAAATTAGAAATATTACAATGCGAGAAACATCAAAATTTAACATTATGGGGTTGTATACCACTATTGGTTTTAGATATGTGGGAACATTCATATTTTTTACAATATAGAACTAATAGGTCAGAATATATTAATGCTTTTTGGAATATTGTTAATTGGAATAGCGTAAATAGAAGATGGGGAAGAATAAATTAAAAAAATGTGATGAAATTATCTTCTGTATAGATAAATATCCAAGAGATGGAAAAAGATATATTACTTTTTATAAAAAAACTGTAGAATTTGTAGAAAATGTAGAAGAATTGAGTGAAAAAAATAACAGCTATTAACATGTTAGCTTCTGGAAAAAAGATAGAAGATGTTGCAAAAGAATTATCTCTTAATATTAATACTATATACAGATGGAAAAAAATACATAAATTTAAAGTAGCATTAAGATAATAACAAAACTTAATATTTAATGAAATAACACTTAAGTTTTGCAAAATGGGAACAGAAGCTATCAATACAATTTATAACTTAATGAAAAATGGAACCTCAGAGAATATTAAATTAAAAAGTTTCAATGTTCATTATGGATAAAATTATTCAAGTTGAAGATAATGAAACTATAAAAAGAATTGATGAAATAGAATTCACTCTAATGAGAGGAGCCAGAAAATGAAACACAGAAAATTATTAAATAAATTATGCTATGATATTGTCTTAAAAGAAGATATAGATGATAGACCTTTCTTTATAATGCAATACGATGATGGATTTATAGTATTTAAGGATAGATATAATATAATCAAAAAAATTTGGAACATACTTCATAGCAGAAAGATATGTTAGAAATAAATACTATAATCCACAAATTATTATAATAAATTTTACTGATAAAAAGTAATATAGGTATAGTTTTGTGTATCTATTTTAAAGATTAAGAGAAAACTTCTTAATCTTTTTATAATGAAAAAAGCTATCCATAAAGGACAGCTAATTATTCATTAATATCTTTTTTAAAGTTTTCAATACATTCATTATTTTTGTAGATACATAAAAATTCAGTAGAATTCTTCTTAGAATATCTAAAAACGACATCTTCATTTTTATATTTTACTTTAATATCATATAAGTAATCATAATCGCTAGTACTTACGCTTTCAAATGAATAAGGTGATTCTATCTCCTTATTTTGAGAATCAATATATTTAAGATAGGTTGAATCTAATGTAATTCTTTCACCATTATCATTTACCCAAGTTCCCTCAAATTGATTTGATAGTGTTGACAATGAAAATAGTGCAATAATTACTAAAACAACTCTTATTGTAATAATATACTTTCTTATAAATTCATTTTTTTTACAAAGTATATTTTTTATTTTAGGTATAAAAATTAATACAACTAATCCCCATAATAATGCACAAATAATATTAAAATTCAATAAACAACCTAAACACATCATAGAAGCAAAAGCCACTTGAATGTAACATAAAATGGTCGGAAATGTAAATTTTTTAGATTGTGGTTCAACAGGATTATTATTATCTTTTTCACTATTAGGAACCTTATTTGATTCTTTTACTGGCTCAACTATAACAGGTTCTTGAATAACTTCATTTGCAATAACATTATTTTTATTTTCCTCAATATCATCATTATTAAAATTATTCCATTTATCATTATTATCAACTGGTTCTTGAACCATTTCTCGAACTACTTCTTTTTCAGCATAATCTTCAAATGAATCATCATCTTCTAACTCATATTCTCCTTTATAACCTTTAGAAGAAATAATTTTATTATGATAATTGATAAACTCTGTAAATTTATCTTGAATAGAATACATCAAATTATGATTTGAACATTCTAATAGTATATTAATACCATCTTCACTTTCTAAAGATATTTCCCCATACTTACATACTGGAATTCTTCTATTATTATTAAATCTTTTATCTGGTCCACCACTTTTATTAACATATCTCCAAGTATATTCTACAATTTCAGCATCTCTTGGTACCATTTCAGTCTCAACAAAATTTGTTGTACTAAAACCAGCAACCATATCATTATATTTTCTGCATCCAACTCTACCCATATTTTTAAATATTAACATCCTATCAGGAGTAAAGAATATTTTCTCATTTTTCAATTTTAAACAATATACATCAATATTATGATTAATATACCAAGGCATCTTTTTAACTAAAGATATACTAGTTCTAGAAACATTGTTACCAGCACCTGCATTATATTTTGTATTATAAACTATTGTTGATGAACCAATTTGCCATAACTTTCTATTGTTTTTCAATTCAACTAAAAACTCATTTAATGCATCAAATTTCTTTTGATTTATATCATCCATTTCATAGGTTAAATCTAATTTCCATTTTTGAGAAATTAATATTTTCAATATAATTCCTATTGGAAATAACACAACCATAATTAAACAAATATTAGCAAGAATATCTATTGTTCTTAATTTATTTATTGCTTTTAAAATTTCATCACCTTTCCCCATATTATTAATATTGCTATTTTGATAATATGTTGTAGCTCCAGTAATTAATTTTGTATCTTGATTGTAATTATAATTATTACCAGAATTACTAGAATTTCTATTTATTTTTCCTTGTGATTCAACATAAGAAATACCAGTACCAGGGATGGAATAAGTTTTTCTTTGTGTTCCATTTGGACTATATGTATGTCTATATCCAGGGAATCCCCAACTATATCCAATTCCGGATTTACTTAGATTAATTCTAAATCCACTACCTAAATTTATACTTTTTCTATATCTCCATCCCATTTACTCACCAACTTTGCTACTAATTTTTTCTATATATTTAACAATTTTCTTAATTTCTAAATCTGGATTTTTCCACCAATTTGTGCTCCAAATTCTATATATTTTCCATCCTCTAGATTCAAGATATTTTTGTCTATGATAATCTCTTTCTCTAGCATATTTTGAACTATGGTATAATCTACCATCACATTCAATACCAAGAATGTTATCTTTTCCATCTTTAGATTTAATAACTAAATCTATTCTATATCCTCCAACACCATATTGTGTTTCAACATTATATCCTTGTTCAATTAACTTATCGCAAACTTCTTCTTCAAAAACACTATCAAAAGTTAATTGTTGTTGATCTGATTCGTTTCTATCCAATAATGATAACAATTGTGATTTTACTAAATCACTTTGACCATCATTTAATGCCTTAACATATTCTAAATATTGTTTAAATAGTTTTGGTCCATCATTTTTAGTATAATCTACTACTAATTCTTCAGGTTCAATCGATGTTACTACATATATTTTTTGCTTAGCTCTTGATATAGCAACATTTAATCTATTTTCTCCACCATCTTGATTTAACCAACCAAAATTAATAGCTACACGACCTTTTTCATTTTTAGCATAACCAATACAGAAAATAATGATATCTCTTTCATCCCCTTGAACTGATTCAATGTTTTTAACAAAGAAACTAATATTTTCTCCATTGGAATATCTATTTTCTTCAGATAACATTTGAGTTGCAAAATTAGTATCAATCATTTTTTCTTTTTCAATCAAATCTTCAATCAAATTCATTTGAGATGAGTTGAAGGTAATTACACCAATTGTTTCATTATTTTTTCTAGTGTTTAAAATTTCTTTTACTAATTTCACTACTTGATTTGCTTCTTGCTCATTTTTTTTATCAATCCACATACCATTTTCCACTTTAATTCTTTCAATTGGTTTTTCGTCGGATTTTTGGGCTAAAGAAGTAACCATTAATTTTCCATTATAGAAAGCATAATTTGAGAAAGCTATTAACTCTTCATATTTAGACCTATAATGATAATTTAACATAGTATGTTTATACTTATATCTCGCAGCATCTAGTAAACTTTCATATTCTAAGAATCCATCAGATATTTCATCTTCATCAATTTCATCAAGGATTCTTCCTTGTCCTAAACTTGATGGCTTTAATTGTTTTTGGTCACCAGCAACAACAACTTTCTTAGCTCTATAAATTGCTGGAATTGATTTTTCAACATATAACTGAGATGCCTCATCAAAAATAACTAAATCAAATATATTTTTTTCAAATGGTATAGTATCAGAAACAACTTCAGGAGTCATTAACCATATTTTTATAGAATCTAACATTTCAAGTTTGTATTTTGACATAAACTTATTAACAGACATTTTTCTTTTTCTGTTACACATTTCTTCGATTTTACTTATTTTATTATTTCCATCTAAATTAGAAATATCTTGAAGTAATTGATTAAATGCAAGTTTTCTTGTCAAATCTTTTTTTTCTACAATATTTTTTCTAATATCATTTCTTATATTATCAAAATTACTAATATAATTTGTTACATTCACATTATTCTTTTCGAATGTACATATAACATTAAATAATATTGTATTATATATTTGCTCATTAGATTCTCTAAATGAAATATTTAAATCATCCTTTAATTGTTCAATAATTCTAACATATTCTTTTTCATTATAATTCAATTTATCATATATAAACTTGTTAGATACAAATTCTTGATAAGATGGAATAAATTGTTTTATAAATGAAATATTACTTACCAACAATTTAGCGATTACATTGTTACTTACCAAGAAATAATTATTAATTATTTCATTAATTTTTTCTTTTAATTTTCCTTTTTCAAATATCTTTTTGTAAAAAGGCATACTATTAAATTCATTTAAATATAATTCTAACTCATTTATTTTTCTAGTAAATTCAACAACCTCAATATCAATTAGATTTGTTTTTATATTGTTAATAAAAGGACTGATTTTTAAAATTGATAAATATTCATCTAAACATTTAGAAGTAGCTTCTTCATTAAACAAATTTTTTATTCTCGTTAATTCAGGATATTTAAGTTTTAAAATAGTTTCAGTAATTCTACTATTAGCAATAGTGTAATTATTAACATCCTTTTGGTTATTTAAATTGAACCTTTTACATACATTATATATATTGAACATAGTTGTATCAAAATCATTTATTCCATAAACTTGTTTAGCAATTGTTTCCAAACATTGAATATCATAATTGATTGTTTCTATCTTGCTTTTAATATTTTCAATTGTTTGTGTTTTAGATTCATTCATTTTATATAATAATAAATGATTAGAATTCATTGAATTAATTATTGAATTTAATTGTTCATAAAAATTTTGCTTGTTTTCAACATCATCTATTAAAATAGCAAATTTTGATAAATCACCTAATCTAGAATAAATAACATCGAGAGCGGTTTTCTTTTCAGAAACCATTAATACTTTTTTACCTTGTAATATACATTGTGAAATTATGCTTGTGATTGTTTGTGACTTACCAGTTCCTGGAGGACCTTGGACCACAATAGAATCTGAAGAATTAATCTCTTTTAATACCTTTTCTTGCGAAAAGTCTAACTCATTAATATAATCTATTTCATTTTCTATAGTTTCCATTGTTTGAGGTTTATTATCTGATTCATCATATGTTACATCAACATTATCTAATATATTTTCCATTCCCCATAACAATTCTTTAATTAATTTAGTTACATTATTATCTTGAATCATTTTATGGAAGTCTTCATACATAGAAGTTACATATGTTGAATAAATACCAAGAACCATATATTTTTTTACTTCTAACTCACCATTTTTATAATTTGGAAATTCACTAACCTTATTTTCTAAGAATTTTTCAATTTCACAATCTTTATAATGAATATAAAATTTATTCTCATTATAAAAATTAATCATATCATCAATATAATTTTCTTCATTAAATTCATCAATTGCATTATCTGGTAATACTTCATTCTTACCATTGAATTTATTATTAGCTAATATTAAGTTTGTATTATATAAAATATCACGACTAAAATCATTTTTTAAAACAACATTCTCAGATGTTCTATCCATTTTTACTGGAAATAACATTAATGGAGCTTTTACATTAAAATTTTCTTGTTCCATTTTTCCTTGCACAAAAGGATAAGCAATATATAATTCATTATTACCTGAATCGGTTTCTATTTTAGTAACTTGTCTTATTAATTTTAAAATTGTTTTTAATTTATCATCATCAAAATCTTTTACATCTATTATTTTAAATGACTTAGTATCTCTCGATAGGATAAACTTTTCTAATTCATAAGCATTGTTTAATAACTTAAATAAATCTAATCCATAGGCTTTATTTACTTTACTACTATATAACAATCTATTTCTTCTATTTATATTTACTAATCTATTTTCTAATTTACTTAATATAGTTTTTTCATCATCAGTTATTTCAACACTATCTACAGAAACAAAATCTTTAATTTCTTTCAAGAAGAATTGCCCGTAATTTTCAATAAAACTATCTCCAATACCACTTATGTTAGACATATCTTCTATAGTAGTTGGTTTATATTTAAATAATAATCTTAAAGCAGCTTCAGTACATATTGTTGGCTTTCTACTATTGTTATAATCATAGAATTGTTCTTGCAAATTATTTCTTAATACACTTAACTTATTATATAATGCATAATCTTCTTGATTCATAACACTCAACTCCTTAGATTCCTACATATACATTATGGCATAAATATGTTTTTTGCGACATACATTTCATATCATTATGTGTTTAATTTCAAATAAAAAAGTATAATTTCTTATACCTTTTTATCTTTTGAATTTAATTATATATATACAGCGAAACAACCTCTAAAATAATAGAAATAGTTCGCTTGTGTACTATTTGGTGGAGATGAGGAGAGTCGAACTCCTGTCCATAATATCTTCCAAATGAATCTCTACAAGTTTAGTTTGTTTTTTATATTCATTTTAATTACACCAACAAACAGGTTTAATTAAAATATAGCTTTTTAAAATACCCACCATCATAAAAGCAATAATGGCTTTGTTTCCTACAAATATGACACTTTATCTAAATGCGTAGGAACATTTAGCAAAGCGTAGCTGCAATTAGGCAGCTAAAGCGTACTCATTATTATTTTCTGCGTTTATTTTTAATTTCCCGTTTTTTAAAGTGGCCAACGAGAATCCACTACTTGCTATTCATTTTTCGAATAATATGTCGAAACCATTACATCCCCATATATAATATATTTATTAAATATAGAGTTAAACAATATTATTATACTATAAAATATTATTTTTATCAATAAATTTTGTTCAACATTTTTAAAAGTTTATATGTATAAAACATATTGCAAACCTTGACTAATCCTAGAAAAATTGATAAAATCATTACAAAAATAGAGTATAAAAATAAATAGATAAAATATATAATAAAATGTGAAAGAAAATAATAAATTAATAAAAACTATAAATTATAAAATAAATGATAGATCTAAAATAAATCCAAAATGCAAATTACAAATAAACAACAAATTTATATAACAAATAGGAGACCAAAATGAAAATATCAGTACTAACACCTACATATGACAGAGAAAAATTAATAGAAAGACTATATAAAAGTCTAGTAAAAAATTCTGAGTATGGTGTAGAAATAGAATGGCTAATAATGGATGATGGTTCAACAGACCAAACAGAGCAAAAAGTGAAAAGCTTTATTCAAGAACAAAAATCACATATTGAAATAAAATATTTCAAACAAAAAAATCAAGGTAAAATGGTAGCTATAAACAATCTAGTAGAAAAAGCAACAGGAGAATATATGATAGACTGCGATTCAGATGATTATTTTGCAGATGAAGCCTTTAAAATAATGTCAGAAAAAATAAACGAAACAGCTAACGAAAAAAATATATATGGATTATGTTTTTTAAAACATAGTACAAATGGAGAAAATATAGGAAATAGCTTTACTAAAGGAAGGACAACTCTATTCGATTTACATTATAAAGAAAATGACCAAGGAGAAAAAGCAATTTTATTTATATCAAAAATTAGGAAGCAATATAAACACAAATTAGAAAATGGAGAAAGATTTATAACAGAAGCAAGGTTATACTATGAAATGGATGATGATAATGAGATGTTGTGTTTTAATTTTCCAATTATGATTTGTGAATATCAAGAAAATGGGTATACTAAAAATCTAAATAAACAATTTAAAGAAAATCCTGTTGGATATTATTATTATTTTTATGAAATACTAAAAAGAGATTTTAAAGGAACTTTATGGAATAAACGAATGTATGCAATAAAACATTATATACTATTTAGCATACTAACAAATAAAAAAATAGAACTAAAAGATGTAAAAAATATTTTTAATCGAGTATTAATAGTATTGTTATATTTACCAGGGAAAATCAAAACCAATATGAGGTTTAAATAGAGGTACATTTATTGACAAAGAATTTTATAGAGGGTATAATATGAAAGAAATAAAGGGCACATAGGTGATGTTATGAAAAATATTTTATTATGTAATAATTCTATGGGAATTGGTGGAGTAGAAACTGTAATATTAAATCAAATTACAGCATTTAGAAGAAAGGGATTTAATGTTTTTGTAATAGCAGGTAAAGGAGCATATTCTGACAAAGTAAAAGAACTTGGAGGAAATTATATAGAATTTGAATTTCCTGAAGAAAATGAAATTGACTCAAAAAAGATAGAGAAAATAGTAGAGATAATAAAAGAAAAACAAATAACAGAAATTCATATTCATAAATATCAATGTATACCAACAGTGATGTTAGCAGCATTTATTACAAAAATACCTTATTTTGCATATGAACATGGAATTAGAGATACCAAAAAATATTATACATGGAAATATCCTTTATATAAAACTTTATTTCCAATTTATTTTAAAAATGCATATAAAATAATTGCGATTACGCCTAAAGTTGCCGAATTTACACAAAAAGAATATGAAATACAAAAAGACAAATATGTAATTGTTCATAATGGAATAGACTTTGAAAAATATATGAATTTAGAACCAAAGTATAGTGGAAAATTGAATAATATTTATATAATATCTAGGCTTAATGAAGAAAAATTAAATACAATATTTGAAGGAATAGAAATATATACTAAAATATATGAAAATAATAATGAAGCAAAATTATATATAGTTGGTGGTGGAGAAGAAAGTACAGAAATAAAGATTAAACAACATATAAAAGATTTACATTTGCCATCAGATATAATAAATTTATTAGGACCACAAACAGATATCATAAAATATTTAAAAAAGGCAGATTTACTATTAGGTGTTGATAGATGTATATTGGAAGGTATAGCAATGAAAGTTCCAGTAGTTGTTACTGGATATAATGGTATTAATGGAATTATTACAAAAGAAAATATTAATTTAGCATTAGAAGAAAATTTTTCAGGAGATAATATGAAAGTTATTACTGTAGATGAATGTGTTGATATGATATTGCAACTAGGAGAAAATAGAAAAGAATTAATAGAGGAAAACTATAAAAGTGCAACACAAAAATTAGATTGCTATAAGAACTATATAAATATTCCAGAAGAAGTACAAATTGAATTTGATTGGATTAATTTATTCGGTATTATAAAAAAGGGGACTGATTTAATAGAAAGTCAGTATGTTGATATAAAAGCAAAATATGATTGGATTCAAAAAATAGAAAAAGAAAATAAAGAACTATTAGAAAAAAATATCACAGAAGAAAATGAAAAACTAAAGATAGAAGAGGAAAATAGAGAATTACAAAAGAAAATAGAAGATATATATAGTAGCAAGAGTTGGAAATATGCACAAAAAATAAATAAAATATTTAATCATGAAGATTAAAATAAGTTAGGAGTGGGAGAATTAGTATGTCTACTAAGCAGTTAAATAAAAAAATTTCAGTTATCATACCAGTATATAATTCAGAAGAATTTTTACCTAAATGTTTAGATTCACTAGTAAAACAATCATATAAAAATTTGGAATTAATAATAGTAAATGATGGTTCACCAAAAAATTGCAAAGAAATTGCAGAAGAATATAAATTAAAAGATAATAGAATAAAATATGTAGAACATGAAAAGAATAAAGGACTATTTCAAGCAAGAGTTACAGGATTTGAAAATTCAACAGGGGATTATATAGCATTTTTAGATGCAGATGATTATGTATCTAATGACTTTTATAGAGAGTTAATAGAAAAAGCAGAAGAAACAAATTCTGATATTGTTTTCTCAAAATTAGTTATGGATTATGCAGAAAATGATAGAAGAATATATAATCTTTTTGAATTTCCTTTTGAAGAGTTAAATGGTAAAGAGTGTTATCAAGAATTTTACAATCAAGAGGGGTTAAATTTTGCTTGGCATATAACGCCAAATAAGATATATTCAAGAGAAATATGGGAAAGAGCAGTAGTTGAATATAGAAAAGTTAAAAAACATTTAATAATGACAGAAGATTTTGCTTTTTCAAATGTGTTGTTTTATTATGCTAAAAAAGTTACTAAAGTAGATAGAGTTGCATTTTTCTATACAAAACATGATGGAGCATCTACATCTATAAATGATATTACTTTCAAAAAGGCTAGTAAAAATATTGAAGATTTAACAACCTCTTTTTCTTTCGTTGAAAACTTTTTAAAGGAAAAAGGGATTTATGAGGAATATAAAGTTAGATTTGAAAAATGGAGAGCTTTATATTGCCAAATGCATAAATCATATTTATTAAATTTAAAATTTAATAAAGAAGAAAAAGAAAATCTAGAGAAAATGTTTGAGAAATTTTGTCCAAAACAATTTGAAGTTAGAAATGCTGGTTTCTTTAGTTCAGTAGAGACTCCTTGGAATGAAGGATTGGATAAAATAAAAGACAAGATTATGAAAGAAGAAACCAAAATAGTTAGTTTCGATATTTTTGATACTTTAATAACAAGACCATTTTTATACCCAAAAGATTTATTTACGTTTTTAAATGATGATTATAGAAAATTATCTAAGAATGTTGGTATTGATTTTGCAAGAATTAGAGAAGAAAGTGAAGTTTTAGCAAGAACAGAAGCTTTTGAAAATAAAAAAGAAGAAGTTAAATTAGATAGAATATATGAGATAATTGAAGAAGAATATGATGTAGGAAAAGAAATTGCAGAACATTTAAAAAAGAAAGAAATTGAGTTGGAATTAAGATTTTGTAAAAGAAGAGAAACAGCATATTCAATATATAAATTAGCTAAATATTTAGGAAAAAAAGTTATTTGTACTTCTGATATGTATTTACCATTAGATGTTATAGAACAAATATTAAAAACAAATGGTTTTAACGAAATAGATAAAATATATCTATCTTGCGAAGAAATGAAGACAAAATCAACAGGAAATTTATATGAAAAAGTAATAAAAGAAGAAAACATCGAGCCTAGCAACATAGTACATATTGGAGATAATTATAGATCAGATTATGAAATGGCAAAAAAACATAAAATAAATTCTATTTATTTTCCTAAAACCACAGATATTATGTTAGACAAAAATACAACAAACAATTTAGCACAAATGCTATATACAAGTATGCCATTTTGGAGAGATAATCAAACAAGTATGAATTTTATCGGAATAAGAACAATGATAGCAGTTGTAGCAAATAAATATTTTGATAATCCATTTAGAACATTTAATAGAGAATCTGATTTTAATATAGACCCATATTTAATTGGCTATTATGCAGTAGGAATGTATATGTTTGGTGTTACTAATTGGTTATTAAGAGAAACTGAAAATAAAGGATATAAAAATTTAGCTTTTATGGCAAGAGATGGATATTTGCCAATGGAAATTTATAATATCTTTAAAAAATATTATAAAAATGTACCAGAAGCAAAATACCTAAGAGTATCAAGAAAAGCTTTAATATCTGCAATAGTAATAGATAAAATGGATTTATATAAATTAACAGATATTATAAATATAGAAAATCATAATCCAAAATATATAATAAAATATGTAAAACAAAGTTTAAAAGATTATCCAGAAGAAAAAATAAAAGAAATAATAGAAAAAAACGGTATTGAATATGAAAAAGACATTAAAACAAGACAAAAATTCAGTAAACTTGTAAAAATAATAATTGACGAATTATTTGATGAAAATAAAAACAATGAAAAGATTGAAAAATTAAAAGTTTTTTTCGGAAAATATTTTGAGGACAAGTCTGCAACATTTGATATAGGATATAGTGGACGACCAGAAATGTATTTATCAATTTTATGTAATAAGCCAATAGACACATATTTCCTAAATATAAATCAAGATGAAGCTATGAAATATTCAGATGTAGCAGGATATAAACTAAATACATATTTTGATGCTAAACCAGCAGTTACTGGATTTGCATATGAGTCTATTATTTCAGAATTAGCGCCTTCTACAATAGGATATGATTTAACAGGAGAAGAAGTAAAACCAATTCTAGAAAAAAATAATAAAACTTATCAAGAAAAATATATAATTAGTGTTATGCAAAATGCTGCAAAACAATTTGTAAACGATATATTAGAAATATTTGGTGAAGATTATAAAAAATTATATTACCAAGATTATTATATATCATTACCATTTATGTCATATATAAATTCTTCAAAAACTATTGATATGCTAATGTTTGATTCAATCGGTTTTGAAGATACTGTAAGAAGTAAAGAAATAAAACCAATTACAGAAGATTGGCTAAAAGAAAGAAGATTTAGAAATCAAAGAAATATGAATTCTTTAATAAGTGGTGGAAACATAACAGTAACTAATAATAGCTACTTAGATTATAATAATGTGATAGATTTAGAAAATCATAGTAAATTAGTTAGATTAATATTTTATGCTTTATATGACAGACCAACATTTAAAAGAAGGATGAGAGAAGTATTTAAAAATAATAAAATAGTTTTAAGATTAGGAAAAACAGGATATGCTTTTTTAAGAGGCACTAAGAATGTAGTATATAAAGGAATTCGTAAGATAAAAGGAGGTAAATAAAGTGAAAAATAATGAAGAAGAATACGCAATAGAAGTACAAGATGTATATAAAACCTTTGATGTATATTTAGATAAAGCAAATAGCATAAAAGAAAAACTACTTTTTTGGAAAAGAAATAGAAAAGAAGTAAGAGAAGTTTTAAAAGGTATAAATCTTAATATAAAAAAAGGTGAAGCTGTTGCATTAATAGGTGTAAATGGAAGTGGAAAATCAACATTATTAAAACTTATGACTAAAATAATTTATCCTAATAAAGGAAAAATTATCACAAACGGAAAATTAACTTCTTTACTAGAACTTGGAGCAGGTTTTCATGCAGACTTTTCTGGAAGAGAAAATATATATTTTAATGCTTCAATATTTGGCTTAACAAGAAAACAAATAGATGACAGATTAGAACAAATTATTGAATTTTCAGAATTAAGAGATTATATAGATAACCCAGTAAGAACTTATTCTTCTGGAATGTTTATGAGATTAGCTTTTGCTGTTGCAATAAATGTAGATGCTGATATTTTACTAGTTGACGAAATTTTATCAGTAGGAGACCAACATTTCCAAGCTAAGTGTATAAATAAAATGAAAGAACTAAAAAAAGAAGGAAAAACTATGGTATTTGTAACACATAGTTTAGGATCAGCACAAGAATTATGTGATAGATCAGTTTGGCTTAGCAATGGAGTTATCAAAATGGATGGAGCTACAAACGAAGTAATAGAAAAATATTTGGAGGAAACAAAATAGGAGGAAGAATAAATGGGATTTTTTAAAAGCTTATATGATTATAGGGAACTTTTGAAAACAAGTATAAGTAAAGATGTAAGAGGAAAATATAAAAATTCTATATTAGGAGTAGTGTGGTCATTTTTAAATCCACTTTTACAAATTGCAGTATATGCATTAGTATTTCCACTTCTTATGCGTGGTGGTGGAATAGATAATTATACAGTATTTATTTGTTGTGGATTAATACCATGGACATTTTTCTCTTCTGCAATATCAAGAACAGCATTTACTATTATTGAAAATGGAAATATAGTAAAAAAAGTGTATTTTCCAAGAGAGATATTGCCGATATCAGTAGTAACTAGTGAAGCTATAAACTTTGCTATATCAACATTAATTATAATTGCTTTTGTAATTGGATATGGAGTAGGAATAACAAAATATGTAATATTTTATCCACTTATATTATTAATACAATATTTTTTATTAATAGGAATATCTTTTATAGTATCAAGTGTAACAGTATTTTTTAGAGATTTACAACACTTTATTAATATAGCCTTACAATTATTCTTTTATGCTACACCAATAGTATATGCACCAGGACAAATACCAGAAAGTTTTCAATGGATTATTCAATACAATCCAATGACATATATTATAAATGCTTATAGAAACATATTTTACTATAAACAAGAACCAGATTTAGTATCATTAGGAATTGTATTTGCTTTTAGTATAGCGCTATGTTTTATAGGATACTTAATTTTCCATAAATTACAAAAGAAATTTGCAGAGGAAATGTAAGTAAAGGAGAAAAGATGAAAGACAAAATAGAAAGTATAGCAAAGAAATTTTTAAATAAACAAGTAATAATGTATATAATTTTTGGAGTGTTGACAACACTTGTAAATCTAGGAATTTCTTTATTTCTAGAAGGAGTATTCAATATAAATGGAGCTTGGGCTAGTGCAATTGGAATTATGGCTTCTATAATATTTGCATATTTCACAAACCGTAAATGGGTATTTGAAAGTCAAGCTAGTAATAAAACAGAAAAGATAAATGAATTTATAAAATTTATTTTAGGTAGAGCTGTGACTATGATAATAGAACAAGGTGGGGTAATTATATTATATAGTTTAATGAATTTACCTTTTGCACCAGTTAAACTAAGCTTAACAATTATTGTAATAGTATTAAATTTCTTTTTTAGTAAGTTTTTTGCATTTAAAAAAAATGAAAAAAAAACTAATATAAACATAAAAGAAAAAATACTAAATAATAAAAAAGACATTTATATATTCATAGGAATGACGATTTTTTCAATAATAATATGTGCAAATTTTTTAAGAACACATTTTGCAGCAGATACTTATTGCTTAAATTCATATGGATATCATAAATATCTTTTACATTTTTTAAATTCAGCAAGAATATTTAGTGCATTAGAGTTATGGATATCACAAGTTTTAGATATAACTTTATTAACAAATTTAAAAATTATGAGTGTAATTGCAATTGGAAGCATGGCTTTATCTTGGTTTATACTTTATAGATATTCTATAAAATTGTTACAAAAAGAAAAGTCAGTGTTTTGGAATATACTAATAGGGTTAGTATCATTTTCAATTATATTCACATTCTCAAATTGTGAACTGATGATGTTCGCAGAGTCAGGAATAATGGGATTATCAATATTACTTTCTATTATTGCAGCTTGTATATTTAATTCAAATGTGAAACATAGATATATATGGAGTTGGGCATTAGTGCTTTTAGCATCATTTGCTTATCAGTCTACAATAGCTTTATTTGTATTAGTAGCCTTAGTTATGGAAAGCTATAGAAACAATGATGATATAAAGAAAATAGTCAAAAATGCTTTAATGATAGGATTAATATATGGAATTTCACTTGTAATAAATTTAGGAGTAGTTAAAATCATAGAGAACCTTCAAAATAGTAGTATGAGAGCAACTATAATTCCACAAATAAGTGAAATTATAAATACTATTATTGAGTACGGAGCATTGATGGCATATAATACATTTAATTTAATTCCGAAAGGACTATATTTAGGAATTATAGGTATTATAAGCATAGTATTTATTTATAATGTATATAAAAGTAAAAAATATTTTAATATTTTAGAATATGTAATGTTAATTTTCTTAGCATTTATTATGCCTTTATTACCAGTAATAGTAACTCCACAAGAGCAACAGTATTTACAACCAAGAATGGTTCCAAGTTTTGCTTCGGTTTTAGGAATACTGATTTTATATATAATATGTAAAATGCAAAACCAAGCTGATAAAAATAATACAAATAAATCTGAAAAAATTATTAACAAAATATTAGTGTTTATATCAACTTTTTTAGTAGTAATGAATTCTATTTATTTTATATATGCTTCTACTGAAAATAGAGCATCTGCATATTTAGACAGAAATGTAGCTAAGTCAATTATTGAAGAAATATATGAATATGAAAATGAAAATCAAATAAAAATAGAAAATATAGGATTAGCTTGGGATAAAAATCCTTCAAATTATTATAATGGACAACCTACTATGGAGAGTGCAAATGTAAGAAGTATGGTAATAGAATGGTCTGCAATCGAAGTAATGGAATTTTATAGTGGAGAAAAATATAATAAAGTAGAAACTCCAAGTAATATAATAGAAAGATTTGCAGGGGAGAATTGGGATTTTTATAATCAAGACCAACTTGTATTTGAAGAAAATACATTATATATTTGTTTATTTTAAGATGAAATGTCTAGAAAAAATTGAACATTATATATGATAAAAGAAAAATCGTTATAAAATATAAAATTTATTTTATGGCGATTTTTTTAGATCTCATTAAGTAAAAATTATAAGATTTAAAGCAGTGAAAAATGTGTAAAAAAACTAAAATAAAATGTTATAAATTGGCAAGAAAAAAAGAAAAATAGAAATTGACATACAAAAATTTATATAGTATTATAGTGATAATATTAGTATTTAGGTGGGATGAGTATGAAAAAAATAGTAAGAATATTCATAATAATTATTATAACAATAATATTTAGTGCTAGTAATTTTTTAGTATATGCAAGTGGAAATTTGCAGAACAAAATGCAAGAAAATGAAGTAACACAAAATAAGACACTACATGAAAATACAGTTCAAACTAATGAAAATGAGAGAAACGAAGTTCAAACAAATAAAATTCAAGAAGATGAAATAAAATCAAATGAAATTTCTAAAAATGAAACTCAAACAAATAAAGTAGGAACAAATCAAATACAACAAAATGAAATAAATGATGTTCAAACTAATAAAAATGAATTAAATAGAAACGAAACAAGTAAAAATAAATTAAATAATAGTGAAACAAATAAAACTGAATCAAATGAAACAGCTACTTATAATGATAAATTAATTAGCACAAATGAAAGCAAAGACAAAATTGGAATATATAAAATATGTGTAGGAGATGATCCTAATAAATCTTTGGAAATTGCAGGAAGTAGTAAAGAAAATAATGCAAAAGTAGGTTTGTGGGATTATGGAAATGCAACAGCACAGAAATTTAATTTTGAATATATTGATGGATATTATAAAATAACTGCAAGACATACAGGAAAGAGCTTAACAGTTAAAGATAATGAATTAAAAGAAAATGCAGAAATAGTGCAATCAGATTATATTGGATTAGATGGACAAAAATGGATATTAAGAGATAGCAAGAAAAACGGTTGGTTAATTTCGCCATTAAGTGCTCCAAATTTGTCAATTAGTATCCAAGGAAACATAGTTAATGGTGCTAATATAGTTTTATTGAATACACAAAGTACAGATAATCAAATGTTTTATTTATATAACATAAACAAAGAAGAAAAAGTACAAGAAAATGGAATATACAAAATAGCAGTAGGAGTTGATAGTAATAAAACATTAGAAGTAGCAGGAAGCGATAAAGCAAATGGTGCAAAAGTAGATATATGGAATTATGGAAATGTAGCGGCTCAAAAATTTTATTTTGAATATAAAGAAGGATATTATAAAATATCAGCAATGCATACAGGGAAAAGCTTAACAGCAAAAGAAAACAATATCAAAGAAGGAACAGAAATAGTACAATCAGATTATAAAGGACTAGATGGACAAAAATGGATATTAAGAGATAGCAAGAAAAATGGTTGGATAATCTCGCCATTAAGCAATCCAAGTTTATCATTAACTGTGAAAGGTTCAATATCTAATGGAGATAAAATGATATTATCGAATACAAAGGATAATGATAATCAAATGTATTACTTATTTAACCTAAATACTTCAGAAAGAACACATGATGATGATATATACAAAATAGCGATTGGAGCTGATAGTAATAAAACAATAGAAGTAGCAGGAAGTAGTAAAGAAAATAATGCAAAAGTAGATATATGGGATTATGGTAATGTGCCAGCACAAAAATTCAAATTTGAATATCAAGAAGGATATTATAAAATAATAGCAACACATACTGGAAAAAGTTTGACGGTTAAAGATAATAAAATAAAAGAAGGAACAGAAATAGTCCAGTCAGATTATAAAGGACTAGATGGTCAAAAGTGGATTTTAAGAGATACAAAGAAAAATGGATGGGTCATATCATTATTAAATAATCCGGATTTATCAATAAGTGTAGAGGGAAAAATAGTAAACGGTTCAAAGATTATATTGTCTAAAACAAAAGACAATGATAATCAAATGTTATATATAATGCCTCCATTAGACAAAAATATAAAAGAAGGATTATACGGAAAATCTGGTTTAATGTATAAAGGAAATGGTGGTTCATATTTAAAATATTATCAAATAGGAACAGGAAAAAAACATTTATTTTTAAATTTCTCAATACATGGTTTTGAAGATTCTTATGATAAAGATGGAGCAGAACTAACTTATATGGCAAATGAATTTTGGAAATATTTAAAAGATAATATGTCTGAAGAATTAATTCAAGAATGGACAGTATATATATTACCAGTTTCAAATCCAGATGGACAATATAATGGATGGACTAACCAAGGACCTGGAAGAACAACTGTATATAGTTGGGCTCCAGAAAATAAAGGAATAGATATGAATAGATGTTTCCCAGTAGGGTGGACAAAGTTAAATTCTTCAAGAAATTATACAGGAGAACAACCATTACAAGCCTATGAAGCAGAAGCATTAAGAGAATTTATTTTAACCAATGTAGGAAATGAAAATTTTGTTATTGATGTTCACGGATGGTTAAATGAAACAATAGGAAATAATGAATTAGGTAGTTTTTATAGAGATGAATTTGGAATAAGTAATCACATAGGAACATATGGAAAAGGATATTTTATACAATGGGCAAGAAGTATACCAAATACAAAATCAATGTTATTAGAATTACCAGAAGTAAAAAGTCATAATGAATTAATGCAAAAAGGATATGTTAATAAGTTTAACACAGCAACAATGAATCTATTAAAAAGCTATTAAAAGTAGGAGAAGATATGATGAAAATAAAAAAGATAATTTTAGCAATAGTAATAATTGAAATAATTATAAGTGTGGTTGGAATAAATACATATGCAGTTAATATCATAAATACTAATGTTGCAAATGATTCGCAAACTTCTAACAATAGTATGAAAAATGAAACTGCAACAAATAAAACAGATAAAAATAATGAAATAAATACAGAAGAAAATACTAATAAAATAGAAAGTAACAATAATATAGAAAATGTTAATAAAACACAAAATAGTAATACAGTAGAAAAAAATAATATAGTAGAAGAAAACAAAGAATTAGAAAAGGATACTAATATAGTAAATGAAGAAATTCAAGAAACTTCTGATTATAGTTTAAAAGATTATTCTTCAATAAAGAAAACAGAAAAATTACAAAGTAATGGAATATACAAAATAGCAGTTGGAGCAGATAGCAATAAAACAATAGAAGTAGCAGGAAGTGATATATCAAATGGTGCAAAAGTAGATATATGGAATTATGGAAATGCTACAGCTCAAAAGTTCTATTTTGAATATCAAGAAGGATATTATAAAATAACGGCAATGCATACAGGAAAAAGTTTGACAGCAAAAGGAAATAGTATAAAAGAAGGAACAGAAATAGTACAGTCAGATTATACAGGACTAGATGGACAAAAGTGGCTTTTAAGGGATAGTGGAAAAAATGGTTGGGTAATTTCTCCATTAAGTAATCCAAACTTGGCAATAAGTGTGAAAGGTTCAATAGTTAATGGCGCTAAAATAGTATTATCTGCTACAAAAGATAATGATAATCAAATGTATTATTTATATAATATGAATAAAGAAGAAAAAACACAAGGCAATGGAATATATAAAATAGCATTAGGAGTTAGTAGTAATAAAACTGTGGAAGTAGCAGGAAGTAGTAAAGAAAATAATGCAAAAGTAGATATATGGGATTATGGAAATGCAACAGCACAAAAATTCTATTTTGAATATCAAGAAGGATATTATAAAATAACAGCAATGCATACAGGGAAAAGTTTAACAGCAAAGGAAAATAGCATAAAAGAAGGAACAGAAATAGTACAAAGAGACTATACAGGAGCAGATGGACAAAAATGGTTAATAAAAGATAGTGGAAAAAATGGTTGGCTAATATCACCACTAAGTAATCCTAACTTATCAATAAGTGTTCAAAGCATAAAAAATGGTTCAAAATTAATATTATCAAAAACTCAAAATACTGATAAACAAATGTATTATTTATATAATATGAATTCATCAGAAAAAACTCAAAGTAATGGTACATATGAAATCTTAGTAGGAGCAAATCCAAACAAAGGAATAGAAGTAGCAGGAAGTGATACTTCAAATGGTGCTAAAATAGGAATATGGGATTATGGAAATGTAGATGCACAAAAATTTAATATTGAATATAAAGAAGGTTTTTATAAGATAACGGCAAAACATACAGGAAAAAGTTTAACAGCAAAAGGAGATAGTATAAAAGAAGGAACAGAAATAATACAATCAGATTATAAAGGAATAGATGGGCAAAAATGGTTAATAAAAGATAGTGGGAAAAATGGATGGTTAATATCGCCATTAAGTAATCCAGAATTAACAATAAGTATTCAAGGTGCAATTCAAAATGGTTCAAAACTAATATTGTCAAAAAATCAAATAAATAATAATCAAATGTTTTATTTTATTAAAACAGTAGATGTAAAAAAGACAATAGAAAATGGAATATATGAAATAGCAGTAGGAGCTGATAGCAGTAAAGCAATAGAGGTAGCAGGAGGAAGTAGAGAAAACAATGCTAAATTAGATATATGGACTTATGGGAATTCAACAGCTCAAAAATTTAAAATAGAATATATTGATGGCTATTATAAAATATTAGCAGGTCACACTAATAAAAGTTTAACTGTTAAAAAGAATAATATTACAAATGGAATAGAAATTGTACAAGATGAATATAGAGGAGAATTAGGACAAAAATGGATGATAAGAGATAGCAAAATAAATGGTTGGACTATTTCACCTATAACAAGACCAGACTTAGCAATAAGTATAGAAAATACTATAAAAAATGGTTCTAAAATTATACTAGAAGGACTAAAAAAAGATAATGATAGGCAAATGTACTATTTGTATAAAACAAATATTGGAGTAAATATAGATTCAAACAAATATCCAGGAATAGAAAGTGCAATAAATAAATTAGTTGAAGCACATCCAAATTGGGAATTTGAAATTTTATATACTGGTTTAGACTTTAATACAGTAGTAAAAGGTGAATACGAATATGCAAATAAACAAGCAAATTTAGTCTATACACCAACATATAAAGGTGATTGGATAGCTCCAAACCCATATGTTAGTGGTCCATGGGCTTCAGCTTCATATAAAGGAATAGCATATTTTATGGATCCAAGAAATTTCTTAAATGATGATGATGTATTTCAATTTGTTGATTTAGGAAATTATGCAAGTAGTGGAGCAACAAGAGATTCAATACAATATCAAGTAAATGGAACATTTTTAAATAATTATGCTGAAGACCTTAGAAGATTATGTGAAAACAATAATATTAATCCATACTACATAATTGCAAGACTATTCCAAGAACAAGGAAAAAATGGTTCAGCAACACTAGAGATGGATGGTGGAGATGGAAAAAAATATTATAATCCATTTAATATAGGAGCAGTAGTAGGAAATGATGTTGCAACAGCTTTAGCCAGAGCTAAAAAAGAAGGATGGGACACAATGGTAAAAGGACTTGAAGGTGGAATGAAAATAGTAAAAAGTGGTTATATAGATGTGAAACAACATACTTTATACTTAAATAAATTTGATGTAAACCCAGCAAGTGGAGGAGGCTTCTATAATCATCAATATATGCAAAACTTGTCAGCAGCATATAGTGAAGCAGATATATTAAGAAGTTGTTATGTAGATACTAATACATTAGATAATAGAATAAAATTCGTAATACCTGTTTATGAAAATATGCCAAAAACAATTTCAGAAAGACCAACAGGACAAGGAGGAGATAATATTCCAAGTTCAGATAAAGGACCAATTAGTGTAAAAGTTGTTGATACTGATATGGGATTAGCATTAAGAAAAGAACCTTCTACGTCAGGAGCACTAATAGAAAGAATGCCAACTGGTTCAGTACTATGTTCAATTGAAAGACTATCAAACGGCTGGCACAAGGTTATAGCACCATCAGGAAATATAGGTTATTGTTCAAATATTAACTTACAAGTTATCGCAGATGAAACAAACTGTAAAGATAGAGTTAGAGTAAAAACAAATGATGGTACTGGAACAAATGTAAGAACAGGACCAGGAACTAGTTATGATGTTATAAGAAGTGTAGGAGATGGAACAAAAGGAACACGTATTATGACTAATAAATACAATTATGAAGGTTATTCATGGGATATAGTTATTTTTGATGATGGAACAAAAGGTTTTGTAGCAACTAATTATTTAGTGAAAATAGATTAATTTGAAAGGGGAATGGTAAATTAATATAGTAATTAGTTTACCATTTTCTATTATTTAAAAGTTTTTATATTGCTTTTATGGTTTATACAAGTGGTTATAGGTAAAAACAATTTAAAAAACTAAATATATGAAGTAAGGAAGGAAAATAATTATGAAAAATAGAAAAAAGATATTGACAATAGGAATAATATTTTTATTTGTCACGGGAATGTATAGTTTTGCATATGCAGCAGGAAGATTAGTAGATATACCAGTACCACCTAATAGTGCAGGAAAAGCAGATTTTACTTCTGAAGAAGGGGAAGAAGAAGCTAAAAAATATGAAGAGAATAAGATAAAAGAAGAGCAAAATTTAAGTAATACAATACAAGAAAATATAGAAAAATCAGGAAATAATTATTTAAAATCGTTAAAAGTAGAGGGATATAAATTAGAACCAGAATTTAATATGCAACAATATAATTATGTAGTATATGTTGATAATAAAAGTAGAGTAAAAAGTTTAAATATAATAGCAGAGCTAGATGATGAAAAAGCTAAAGTAGAAGGGGCAGGAGTAATAGAAATAACTCCGGAACAACAATTTGTTAATGTGAATGTTATTGCAGAAAACGGAAATTTAAAGGTATATACAATAAAAGTAGAAAATCGTTCTGATAAACCAGAAGACAAAAGTAGAGGAATAACTGTAATGATTATAACAGTGATAGTTGTTTTGTTAATTGGTGGAGTAGTTATAATTGCTGATAAAAAATCAAAACGAAAATAAGTAGTATTAGACAGTAAAGAATAAAAGAAAAATTAATAAAAAGTTGAATAATTTAGAGAAAAATGTTATTATAATGAAGTAATGTATAATTTTTAGGAGAGATATGTATGAATAAAAAATCTTTAATAATTTGTATAATTGTTGTTCTAATAATTATATTAGCTATATTCATGATAAAATTAAATAATTTAGGAAAAGATGATAAAAAAAATAATGATATAGAAAATACAGCATTAGTAGAAAGTAAAAATAATGAAGAAAATGTAAATGCTAATTTTATAGATAATTCAAGTTCTTATCAATATACAACTGAAGAAGTAGAAAAAATAAAAAAAGAAATAAATGCAACAGCTAATACTGATATTTATAGAATAGAAGAAGAGCCGGGAGGAAGAAAAATTCTTCAAATAAAACCAGAAATTCAATTTAATGTTGATTTAGCTGGAATAATAAAAAATGGGGAGCCTGAAGAAAATGAATTAAATGAAATACTAAAAAAGATTCCTAATACTACAGGAATATGGATATCTAATCAGTCAAGAGAAACATTTTTAGGATTATTAAAAAATAATGGTATACGGAAATTTTAGTGTAACTAATGAAGGTTATTTAAAAATTGATTTTAGTGCTGAAAATGCAATATCAAAAAAAATAGAAAATATGATAAAATCAGATAAACTATATATAATAAATATTACAGGAAAAGCTTATGAGAGAGATTATATCTCGGGAGAAATTGTAGAATATCCATTTGAAGATATGGATCCAACTCAAATACTAGAAATATACGAAAAAGAAAATCAAATTATACTTGAAGTAACAACTAACAAGAATAAAAAATTATCAGATAGAGAAATATTAGAAGCAATAGTTCAATATTAAATAAAATTAAAATACAAAAAATGTCTTAGAAAAATAATATTTATAAATTAAGGAACTTTTAGATAAGTGAGAAAGGAAGAATTTTAATATGGAAAATATAAAAATTTTTGCATGTAGTGAATATGCAGAACCATTCACAAAAGAAATTTGTGATTATTTAGACTTACCTATGGGAAAAATAAATAGAATGAAGTTTAAAAACGACAATAATTTTGTACAAGTATTAGAAACAGTAAGAGAACAAGATGTATATCTAGTACAAAGCAATACACCACCAGTAAATGAAAGAATAATGGAATTATTAATAACTATTGATGCAGTAAAAAGAGCATCAGCTAAAAATATAAATGTTGTATTGCCATATTATATTTATTCTAGGTCAGATAAAAAAGACCAACCACGAGTTCCAATAACAGCTAAACTAATGGCAAAATTAATCGAAGCAGCAGGAGCAACAAGAGTTATTACTTGTGACCTTCATAATCCAGCAATACAAGCATATTTTGACAAAATAAATTGTGATAGACTTTCAGCAGAAAGACTGTTAGAAAAATATTTTGAAGATAAAAAGTTAGATAATAAAGTTATAGTAGCAACAGATGCAGGAAGTTCAAAAAAAGCATATAAATATTCTGAATTTTTTAATTGTCCAATAGCAATGCTTGATAAAAGAAGAGATGGAAATAATGACAAAGCAATTGGGACAACCATTATAGGAGATGTAAAAGGAAAAAATGCAATTATTTTTGATGATGAGATAGATACAGCAGGTTCCATGATGGAAACAGTACGAGTGTTAAAAGAATTTGGAGCAGATGCAGTATATGCAGCTTGTACTCATGGAGTTCTTTCTGGACCAGCAATAGAAAGAATAGAAAAATCATCAATAAAAGAATTGGTTATAACAAATACAATTCCTTTATCAGAAGATAAAAAAATAGATAAAATAAAAGTAGTATCTATTGCACCACTATTTGCAGAAACTATAAAAAGATTAAATGAAAAAAGACCACTAGGTGAATTGTTAAAGAAATCTATATAGTAATCATAATAAGTTAATAAAAATTCAATTAAAAATGCATAAAATAAAGCTATAGGCTAAAAAATTTAGAGAAAAGGTCTATAAATAGACAATAAAATAGCATAATAAAATAATTAAGAAAAGGAAGTAGCAGTTATGAAAAAAATAAGTATTATAATACCAGCTTATAATGAACAAGAATCATTACCAATATTATACGAGAGATTAACAAAACTTATGGAAACCTTAAATAATTACGATTTCGAAGTATTATTTGTAAATGATGGAAGTAAAGACCAAACAATCGAAATAATAAAAGAATTAAGAGAAAAAGACAAAAGAATTTGTTATGTTGATTTTGCAAGAAATTTTGGAAAAGAAATTGCAATGATAGCAGGACTAGATTATGCAACAGGAGACTGTGTAATATTTATGGATGCAGACTTACAAGATCCTCCAGAATTAGTACCAGAATTAGTTAAATACTGGGAAGAAGGTTATGATGATGTATATGCAAAAAGAAAATCAAGAAAAGGTGAAACTTGGCTAAAGAAATTTACTTCTAAAATGTATTATAAAGTCTTACAACATGTAACGAGAGTTGAGATACAAGAAGATACAGGAGACTTTAGACTACTAGATAGAAGATGTGTAAATGCACTAAAAAAACTAAGAGAATCTCAAAGAAACACAAAGAGTATGTTTAGTTGGATAGGATATAAAAAGAAAGAAGTTTTATATGATAGAGACCCAAGAGTTGCTGGAACAACTAAATGGAATTATGGTAAATTAATGGATTTAGCAATAGATGGAATAACATCACTTACAACATCACCTTTAAGAATATCTACATTTATTGCAATACCAACATTTATAGTTTTATTTGGATATTTTGTATATGTTATTGCAAAATGTTTTGTAGTAGATCAACCTATACAAGCATATCAATCAATAATATTATTGATATTATTCTTTTCAGGAATACAAATATTGTTGTTTGGAATTGTCGGAGAATACCTAGGAAGAATATTTAATGAGACAAAAAATAGACCATTGTATTTAGTTAATGAATATAATGGAGAAAAAGAAATGAATGATTAATCATAATGATTTTTGAATCTGACTTGAATGGTGATTTTGGGGTCGGAGACAAAAATCATTTTTGCATTTACTTGAAATTCACTTGTAAAAAAGTACATATTGGTGTAAAATACAGTAGTATTGTAAATAATAAACTAGGAGGAAAAAAATAATAATGAGATTTGTGACAGATGATAAATCAAGAGAAGAATATAAAAAATTTTTAGAAGGACATGAGAGATGTAATTTTCAGCAATCCTTAGAATGGGCAGAAGTGAAGAAACCTAACTGGAAGCCAGAAGTTATACTTGCAGAAGACGACAAAGGAAATATAATTGGTTCTCTATGTGTATGGATTAGAAAAATGCCTATTTTTGGTAATATTATGTATTCATCAAGAGGACCAGTATGCGATATTCATGATATGGCAGTGATGAAACAATTAACAGATGGAGCAAAAGAACTTGCTAAAAAGTATAATGCAATAGTTTTAAGAATTGAACCAGATATTTTAAGTAGTGATGAAGAATTTAGAAAAGTTGTTACAGAATTAGGATATAAGATAAAAGATGATGCTAAAGATTTTAAAGATGAAATACAACCAAGATATGTATTTAGATTAGATATAAAAGATAAAACAGAAGAAGAAATAATGGCAGGGTTTCATCAAAAATGGAGATATAATATCAGATTAGCTGGAAGAAAAGGCGTAGTTGTTAAAGAGGGAACAAAAGAAGATTTAAAAGATTTCCATAAAATAATGATAGAAACAGGTTCAAGAGATGGTTTCATAATTAGACCATTAGAATATTTTGAAAAAATGTATGATTGCTTAGGTCCTGACCATATGAAAATATTAATGGCTTATTATAACGATGAGCCAATTTCAGGGGTAATACCAATATTCTATGGTAATAAAACTTGGTATCTATATGGAGCAAGTAGTAATAGCCACAGAAATTTAATGCCAAACTATTTATTACAATGGGAAATGATAAAAATGGCAATAGCAAGAAAAGATGATGTATATGACTTTAGAGGCGTATCTGGAGTTGTTGATGAAAATCATCCTCAATATGGACTATATAGATTTAAAAAAGGTTTTGGAGCTACTTTTACAGAATTTATAGGAGAAGTATATTTACCATTTAAACCATTAAAATATAAGTTATATAAATTTTCAGAAAAGGCATTTAGAACTTTAAGACAAATGAAAATGAAATTAAAAAATAAAAATAAATAGATTACGACAATAAATAAATGGATTGTGAAAATAAATAAATTACAAAATTAATAGAAAAGATAGGTTTGAATAATATCTAAATTTTATAAATTATTCATTCTAATTTGTGCCTTAAATGGAAGGAATGATAGTAAAAATGAAATCATTAGTTATACAAAAAAAGGATTTAGTACATAATATAGAGAGAATAAAAGAACATGCAAATAAAAATGAAAAAGATGATTTGGGGAATTCAGTAAAAATAATTGCAGTAGTAAAAGGAAATGGCTACGGATTAGGATTAGTAGAACTTACTAAGTTTTTAATTGATAATGGTATTTCATATTTTGCAGTTGCTACAATTGAAGAAGCTTTAGAATTGAGAGAAGCAGGAATTAAACAAGATATATTAATGTTATCAACAATGAGTGTAGAAGAAGATGTAGAAAAATTAGTAAATAATAATATAATAATTACACTAGGTTCTAAAGCTGATGTTAAAATAGCAGAAAAAATAGGAGAGAAATTAGGAAAAAAGATAAAAGCACATTTAAAAATTGATACAGGATTTGGAAGATATGGCTTTGTATATGAAAATAGAGATGAAATGATAGAAACTTTAAAAGACCTAAAAAATATAAAAATAGAAGGTACTTTTTCACATTTTTCAATAAGTTTTTATGATGATAAATATACAAAAGAGCAATTTAATAGATTTATAGATGTTGTTGAAGTTTTAAAAATGAATGGAATAGATACAGGGATGCTTCATATATGTAATTCATCAGCTTTTGTAAAGTTTCCTAATATGCACTTGAATGCAGTAAGAATAGGTTCAGCATTTTTAGGAAGATTATCAGTTAAAAATACATTAGGTCTAAAAAAGATTGCACAGTTGGAATCAGAAGTAACTGAAATAAAGGAATTACCAAAGGGATTTAATATTGGATATTCTAATACTTATAAGACAAAAAAAGAAACTAAAATTGCAATAATACCATGTGGATATATGGATGGAATAAATATTACAACTGATAGAGATATGTTTAGATTTATTGATAAATTGAGATATATTGTAGGAGATATAAAAGATTTATTTAGAAAAAAGCAAATGTTTATAATTATAAATAATAAAAAATTTCCTGTTTTAGGTAGAGTAGGAACATATCATATTATTTGTGATATAACTAATAAAGATATAAAAGTAGGAGATAAGGTAGTATTCAATATAAATCCTAAATATGTAGACTCTAAAATAAGAAGGGAGTATAGGTAATGAAGCAAGAGGAAAGAAAAGAAGAACAACAAAAAGAAAATGTTAATGAAAAAAAGAATAGAAAAAGTTTCTTTAAAAAAATATGGTATTCTATAACAAAAATAGAAAAATATCCAGAAATGGCAATAGATGGTGTTGGAAAAGCAGTAGCTTATTTAGCTAAATTAGTAATTATAATATCTGTTATTCTTTCAGTTTGGTTGACATATCAAACATATACAGAATTAAATAATGGACTAGATTATATAAAAAATGAATTTCCAAGTTTTTCATATAAAGAAGGAAAATTGAGTGTGGAAAACAATCAAGAGCCAATAGTTTTTGAAAGAGAAGATATTGAAAAGATAATAATAGATACTGAGACTGACTCCCAAGAAGAAATTAATAGTTACTTAAATTCAATAAATAAAAATAGAGGAGGAATTGTTGTAACTAAAAATAAGTTAATAATAAAAAATAGTGTAACAGATGGAGCTATCGAGTATAACTATACAGATATTTTAGGTGCTTCAGGAATACAAGAATTTTCAAAAGAAGATGTGGTAAATCTAAAAAATAATGCTAATATGTCAATATTAGTGGTAAATGTATTTTTAACTTTATTTGTTTATGGATTTATTATGTACTTTATAACAACATTATCATATGTATTACTAATAAGTGTGTTAGGTTTTTTTGCTACATCAATGTTAAAAATGAAGATGAGGCATGCACCTATATTTAATATGTCAATATATGCAATAACTCTTTCAGTAGTATTAAATATAATATACTTAGTAGTTAATATCTTTACAGGATTTGTTATTGAATATTTCCAAGTAATGTATATTGCAGTTGCAACAATTTACTTAATTGCAGCAATAATGATTATGAAATCTGAATTTATAAAAAAACAGGCAGAACTAATGAAAATAGTCGAAGCACAAAAAATTGTAAAGAAAGAATTAGAAAATAACAAAGATGAAAATAATGAAGAAAAAGGAGATACTAAAGAAAAGAAAGAAGACCAAAAAGGTAATAAAGAGAAAAATGATAAAAAAGAAAAAGGTGAAGAGCCAGAAGGACAGAATGCATAAAGGGGAAGAAAGGAAAGGTTATGAATCAAGATAAAGAAAAAATAAATCAAAAAAAAGATAAAAAAGAAAACAAAAAAAATCTTTGGTTAATAATAATACTATTACTTTTATTGGCAGTATTAATAGTAACAACAGTGTATCTAATGAAAGATAAAAAAGAAGAAGATAAAAATATACTAGCATATACAGATTTGATAAAAGAAATATCATATGGAAATGTAGAAAAAGTTGAGTTAACAACAGGAAGTAAAAATGCTAAAGTAAAAATGAAAAATGAAGAAGAGGAAAAGAAAGCATTAATACCAGACACAGAAGCATTTATAACTTTAATTCAAACAAAAGTAGCAGAAGGAAATGAAATAGAATTAGTACAAAAACCACAAAGCTTTTTTGTACAATTACCAGGAATGCTTCTTTCAATTTTACCAACGGCTGTTATGGTTGCACTATTTGTAATGATTTTTAAAATGCAAGGTCTTGGGGAAAAAGGAAAAGTTTATGATGAAACTGAAAGAAAGACAAAGATAAAATTTGATGATGTTGCTGGATTAGAAGAAGAAAAAGGCGAATTAAAAGAAATAGTTGAATTTCTAAAAGAACCAGAAAAATTTACGAAAATGGGAGCAAGAATTCCAAAAGGAGTACTATTATATGGAAAACCAGGAACAGGTAAAACTCTAATAGCAAAAGCAATTGCAGGAGAAGCAGATGTTCCGTTTATATCAATGAGTGGATCTGAGTTTATAGAAATGTTTGCAGGTTTAGGAGCATCAAGAGTTAGAAAATTATTTGATAAAGCAAGAAAACTAGCACCATGTATAGTATTTATAGATGAAATTGATGCAATAGGCTCAAGAAGAACATCAAACAGTGGAGCAGAATCAGAAAATAATCAAACATTAAATCAATTATTAGTTGAAATGGACGGATTTGGTTCAGAAGAAACAATAATAGTATTGGCAGCTACAAATAGACCAGAAATGTTAGACAAAGCATTATTAAGACCAGGAAGATTTGACAGACAAATAACAATACCAACACCAGACTTAAAAGGAAGATTAGAAATATTAAAAATTCATAGTAAAGATAAAAAAATATCAGGGAATGTAAATTTAGAAAGTATTGCAGAAGATACAGCAGGATTTACAGGAGCTGAATTAGAAAATATTTTAAACGAAGCAGCAATTATTGCTACTAAAAATAAACACGAAGAAATAGAAAATGACGATATAGAAGAAGCAGTAAAAAAAGTTACAGTTGGATTAGAAAAGAAAGATAGAATTATATCAGATAAAGACAAAAAATTAACAGCATATCACGAAGCTGGACATGCAGTAGTAAGTAGATATTTACCAACTCAAACAAATGTAAAAGAAGTATCAATAATACCAAGAGGTGTTGCTGGTGGATATACAATGTATAAAACAAATGAAGACAAATACTATATTTCTAAAACAGAAATGCAAGAAAAACTGATAGCATTATTAGGAGGAAGAGCAGCAGAAAAATTGGTTTTAGATGATATATCAACGGGAGCAAGTAATGATATAGAAGTAGCAACTCAAATAGCAAGAGATATGGTAACTAAATATGGTATGAGTGATAAATTAGGACCAATAGATTTCCAAGGAAAAGAGCCATATGAAATTCAAATGTTTGGTGAGAATATTGGAGATAGAATTGGACAAGAAGTTAAATTGCTAATAGATACAGCATATAATGATGCTCAAATATTATTAAGAGAACATAGAGATAAGCTAGATGAGATAGCAGATACTTTGTTGAGAAAAGAAAAAATAAATGAACAAGAATTTAATAAGATTTTTGAAGAGGAATAAGAATATATATTAAATTTTTTACGATAATTTATTATAAAAATGATAAAAGACAGTTCTAAAGTATAAAAAGTTATATTTTAGAACTGTCTTTTTTAGTAAAAATACTTAAATTTTATACATGACTAACAAGAATATTTCTAAAAATAATTTATGTAAAGATTTGTTAAATTATTATTTTTAAATTAAATTATTTTCACCATAAATATCAACATTATCATATTTTTTTAAGTCCATTTCATCTAAAGAATTTTGAATACAACTTACAATCACATTATTAAAACTCATATTTTCTTTTTTAGCAATTTTTCTTAATGTATCGTTCATATTTTCAGGTAACCTAATAGAAATTTTAACATTACTTTTTTTATATTTAGAAATTTCAAACATATAGTTCCTCCTCAATAAAAAATAAATATAAATTAGTATAATTGTCTCACAAAAGTAATCCTAAAAATACCCTATAAAAGTATTGCACTTTTTGGTTCGTTTTGGTATATTTATAATATGAATAATAAATAATACATAAGAGGAGGAAAAAAAGTGAAAAAACATAAAATTAAGGAAAAAAGTCGAAGATCTAAAAAAGAAAAAGGAATAACACTAATTGCATTAGTGATAACGATAATAGTCTTATTAATCCTAGCAGGAGTGAGTATTGCAATGCTAACAGAAGATAATGGAGTAATAAAAAATGCTAAAGAATCAAAATTGGCCACTACATTCTCAACTTACAAAGAAGAAGTTAATTTATATAAAACTAATAAATATGCAGAAAATATGAATTTCTTAGAAAATACATTAGAAGCGAGTAAATCAAGTTTATTGTATAATACAAAGAAGCAAGATGAAGAAGGAAACATAAAGGATATAATAACAACTATAAATAATGATGATATGGAAAAGTTTGAAATAATAAAGGGAAATTTATTAATCAATACAAAAGATCTGAATGAGATAAAAGTAGCACAAAGTTTAGGAATACAAGTAAATCCATATGATATAACAGAAGAAGGAGAATTATTATCATCAGATGGAAATTTACTATTAGTAGATGAAACAGGAACACTAAAAATACCTGACACAGTAACAAAGATAGGAGAAGGAGCATTTGCAGAAGTAGAAGGATTAAAAACAATTATAATACCAGGAAGTGTAAAAGAAATAGGTACAAGAGCATTTGCATATAATCCAACATTAGAAACAGTGATAATGGAAGAAGGTGTTGAAATTATTGGACAATCAGCATTTTCAGGATGTGTAAAACTAAAAAATATTTCAATGCCAGAAAGTTTAATAAAAATAGAGAGCTCATGTTTTTCTAATACGGTATCTTTAGAGAAAATAAAAATTCCTTCTAAAGTTAATGAAATTAGAGGATATGTTTTCAATGGAGCTATAAATTTAAAAAGTATAATATTATCTGAAAATACAGAAAAAATATCACAATATGCATTAGCTGATACAGGTATTGAAGAGATAGTACTTCCTGAAAAAATAAAAGAAATTTCTTCAAATGCATTTTCATTTTGTTCGAAATTAAACAATATAATAATAGAAGGAGAAAATCCACAATTTATATATGAAAGTGGAATGTTAATGACAAAAAATAAAGAGAATATTATATTTATATCCGATAAATATTTAAATAATATAAACACATTTGAAATTCCAGATGGAATAACAAGATTTGAGATAAATATAAGTAAATATACAAACATTGAAAAGATTAATATTCCTGAAACAATAGAATATATATTGCCAGAATATTTACCAACGACAATTAATGAAATAAAATTAGCGAGTACGAATAAAACATATGCCATAAATGAAAATAAAAAAATACTATATACAAAAGATGCTAAAAAAGTAGTAATTTGTTATTCAAAAGAAGAAAATATAGATTTAAAAGAAGAAGATATTCTAAGTATAGGAGTTTATGCTTTTAAGCCAGTTATTAATGCAAAGAACATAATATTACCTGATTCGCTAGAGGAGATAGGTCAGCAGGCATTTTCGAATTGCAAAAAAGTTGAAGAGATAAAAATAGGAGCAAATGTAACAGATATACATTACTTATTCAAATACAAAAATTATTCGGGAAAAGTAACGATACATGCAGAAAATCCAAATTATATTATAGAAGATAATGTTTTATATAATAAAAATAAGACAGAATTGTGCACAGTATTATCTGAAATAAAAGGGGAATTTAATGTTAATGAAAATGTAAAAGAAATAGGAAAATTAGCATTTCATGCACAAGCTGGAATGACAAAAATAAATCTACCTAAAGGATTAAAAAAGATTTCTAATAGTTTTAATTATTGCAATGGATTGAATGAAATTAATATTCCTAGTACAGTTGAAACAATAGATATAGGTGCTTTTAATGAAAGTAAAAATTTAAATTCTATTAATATAGACAAAACTAAAGACTCAATCCAAGGAGCACCATGGGGAGCTATAAAAGGAATGAGAATCATAAATTGGAAAAAATAGAAAGCTATTAGCTATTGGTATAAGAGAAATTAAACTGAATTTAGTCTGCTATTGTTAACCAAAACAATAAGCAGACTAAATTATTTTAATTTAAATTATTTACTAATTTCATATATGGCCTTTGCATAAACATTACAAGCAAACATCAAATTATCAATAGAAATAAACTCATCAGTTTGATGACACATATCTTTATTTCCAGGCATATTAGCACCGAAAGAAACACAATTATCAAAAGCACGAGCATAAGTTGCACCACCGATTGCAATAGGTTCAATAAAAGAATTATTCATTTTATTAAATATATTAGAAAGAGTTTTTACAAGAAAGGAATCTTTAGGAACAAATAAAGAATCTTTTCTTGCAATTTCTTTATATTTTACATCATCAAAATCAGATAAAATATTAATAAAAGAATTTTCTACATTTTCAATTTGTGTATGAATAGGAATACGCATATTTAGTTTGATTTTTAATTCACTATTTTCCAAAGAAAAATTCCCAACATTTAAAGTTAATTTACCAGATTCATCACTAAAATCAATTTTTAAGTTTTCTCCATTATATTGTGTATATATATAACTATTAAAAAAATCAAATAATGGGATATTAATACTATATAACTTAAATAGTTCATATAAAACAACAATAAGTCTGGATATTGCATTTACACCTAGTTCAGGATGAGCAGAATGAGCACCAACTCCATGTGAAGTTAATTTTAAAGAACTATAATTTTGTTTATAAATATCTATTTCAAAATTATGATTATTTATAATATTTTTTACATCATCTATAAGTTTATCAATAGATATTTTATCATTATTTATTTTCAATGTTACAGAGCAAAATTTAGGAACAACATTTAAAGGATTATTATTACAATTAATTTCTTCTATATAAATATTTTCTTTATTATATTTATTGTAATCAAGAGAAATGCAAGATGAAAGAATGGATTTTTCAGCATAAATGCAAGGAAAATCAGCATCAGGGCTAAATCCAATAGTTGGTTTTTCTTCATGATTTTTATAGTAGTTAATACATTTCCAAGACTTTTCTTCGTCTAAACCCAAAATCAATCTAACTCTTTTATGTATTTTACAAGTATCAAAAATAGATTTCATAGCATATAAAGAAGCTATAACAGGCCCTTTATCATCTATTGCTCCTCTCCCATATATTTTATTATCAAAAATTGTTCCACTAAAGGGTGGATATGTCCATCCTTCATCAGTAGGAACTACATCTAAATGACCAATAATTCCTACTAAATCTTCACCTTCTCCAAATTCTATATAACCACAATAACCGTCAATATTTTTAGTTCTAAATCCCATTGCTTTTCCTAAATTCAACATGAAATTTAAAGCATCATTTACGTTTTTTCCAAATGGTGTAGATGGGATATCTGATTTTTCATATATGCTAGGAATTTGAATTAATTTTTGTAAATTGGTTATTATTTCTTCTTTTTTATTCTCAATGTATTTATTAAACATAGAATCACTCCTTACATTAGATATACTATATTTTACGATGCTTGTAAAGAAATATACTAAATTTATTAAAGAGAAATAATTGTTAAGAAATATAATGGCTTTTTAGAATAAGATAATAGATTATTGAAACAATAATATCAAATTCAAAAAAATTATATAATTTATTTAATAAATATGTAAAAGATAAGATAAATGTGATATAATTTTAGAGTAACAGTAAAAACTATATATTAATTTTTTTCGAATTATGGAGGGAAAAAGTATGAACATTAAAGAAGTAATTGAAGCTCAAAAAGTAATTGCAAAAGCAAAGAAAGAACTTGCAATTAAAGTAAAACGGAGATTAGAAAATGGAGGATGTTTTGAAGCATCTGAAGTACTTTACAGACAATGTAAAAACAGATATTTGAAAACTTTAAAATTAGATTTTGCTATATTGGATTTATCAGTATCTGTATTCTTATATGAACCAGAAGACGAGAAAATGGGTTGGAGTTATGAATTTTCATGTAAGGAAATTGGATTGGATAAAATACCTCCAACTGGTTATAAAGAAGGAACTGCAAAAGGAAATATTGTCGAGGTTAAATATAAAAATGCGAGACAAAAACAAGTTCGGAAAAATATAATTTTAAAAGAATTTTATGACTCAAATGAACATGTTCGATATTAAGAATGGAGACTATATTATAGTCTCCAATATTAATAAATTAATGAAGGAAGGTAAGATTTCTATGATATTAGAAAATATAGAAGAACTAGAAAAAATGTCTAAAGAAATAAGAAAAGGAATAATAGAAGAAGTATACAGCCATAGTTCAGGACATCCTGGAGGATCATTATCAATTGCAGATATACTAACAGTATTATATTTTAAAGAAATGAAAATAGATGAAAAAAATCCAAAATGGGAAGATAGAGACAGATTAGTATTATCAAAAGGGCATTGCTCGCCAGCATTATATAGTGTATTAGCACATAGAGGATATTTTCCATTAGAAGATTTAAAAACATTTAGAGATATAAATAGTTACTTACAAGGACATCCTGACATGAAAAAAATCCCTGGTGTAGACATGACAACAGGTTCTTTAGGTCAAGGACTATCTGCAGCAAATGGAATGGCGATTGCAGGAAAAATGGGTAAAAAGGATTATAGAGTATATTGCATATTAGGTGATGGAGAAATTGAAGAAGGTCAAGTTTGGGAAGCTGCTATGGCATCATCTAAATATAAATTAGATAATTTATGTGTAATAATTGATAATAACAACTTACAAATAGATGGAAAAATAGAAGAAGTAATGAACTCATATCCAATAGATGAAAAATTCAGAAGTTTTGGATTTGAAATAATAAAAATAGATGGACATAATGTTCAAGAAATAATAGATGCTTTTGATGTTGCTAAAAATATAAAAGATAGACCTGTATGTATAATAGCGAAAACTATAAAAGGAAAAGGTATTTCATATATGGAAAATCAAGTTGGTTGGCACGGAAAAGCACCAAATGAAGAGCAATATATAGAAGCGATAAAGGAATTAAGCTAATTAAATAATTAGGTTAATATATGAAATATAAATAAGAGAGTATAGTTAATTAAATATATCAATTTAGTATAATACAAAAAAGCATGAATAATTAAATATAATGTAATTAGATTAAAAATAGATAAATTGTAAAAAAGATAATGATTTTTATGAGTTAGTAGTAAATAAGTATAAATTAAAAAATCAATATAAAAATGACAGTATAGGGAGAGATTGATGGAATTAATAGGAGAGGTTCAAAGTATAGTTTATTATAATGAAGTTAACAGTTATATGATAGCAGACTTTGAAACAGAAGATGAACTAACAACAATAGTAGGATACTTACCATTTGTAGGTAGTGGAGATAATTTAAAAGTAATAGGAAATTTTGTAGAACATAAAAAATACGGAAGGCAGTTTAAAGTTGAAACTTTTGAGAAATTAATGCCACAAACATTAAGTGCTTTGGAGAAATATTTGTCAAATGGAAATGTAAAAGGAATAGGTGAAGCATTAGCTAGAAGAATAATAAAAAAATTTGGAGAAGAAACTATTCAAGTTTTTAAATTTGAACCTAAAAGGTTATCAGAAATAAAAGGTATTTCTGAAGTAAAGGCTTTAGAGATGTCAGAAAGTTTTCTAGAAAACTGGGAAGTATGGCAAATAGTTGGTTTTTTAGAAAAGTTTGGGATAGGAGCAGAATTTGCTAAAAAAGTATATAAGCTTTTGGGAGTAAATGCTATTGAACAAATAGAAGCAGATCCATATATTTTGATAGATATAGCAAGAGGAGTGGACTTTAAGCAAATAGACCAGATGGCGTTAGAGCTAGGAATTAGCTATGACAATGATAAAAGAATAGAAAGCCGGAGTGAAATATTCATTAATAAAAGCAACATATAATGGCAATTCGTGTGTTTTAAAAGAAAATTTAATTGAATATGTGGTAGCATTGCTAGATGTAATGACAGAAAATGTAGAAGATGCATTAATAAATTTAAAGGCAAAAGATGAAATAATTATAGAAGAAAGAGAAGATGGAACAGGAACTTGGATTTATTTAAGTTATTTCTATAACACAGAGCAAGAAATTGCAATAAGAATAAAAAGACTTCAAGAATCATCTAATGCCAAGAAAATAAAAAATATAAAAGCAGCATTAAAAAAAGTAGAAATGAATTCTAATATAGAATTATCTGAAAAACAAAAAGAATCAATAGAACTGGTAAATGAAAATAATGTAACTATAATAACTGGTGGACCAGGAACAGGAAAAACAACAATTATAAAAAGTATAATTGATATTTATGAAGAAAAAGGAAACAAAGTAGTTTTGTGTGCACCAACAGGAAGAGCAGCAAAAAAAATGACAGAAACAACAGGAAAAGAATCTTCAACCTTACATAGATTACTAGAAATAGGAAAAATAGATGAAAATAATTTTTATCAAAGTTCATCAGAATACGAAGGAGCACCAATAGATGCAGATTTAATAATAGTGGATGAGCTATCAATGGTTGATATGTTTGTCATGAGCTACCTTTTAAAATGTATATATAAAGGAACTAAACTAATTTTAGTAGGGGATTGTGACCAGTTATCATCAGTAGGCCCAGGTAATGTCTTAAAAGATTTAATATCTTCAAGTGAAATAACGACAATCCATTTAGATAAAATTTTTAGACAAGCTGCAAAATCAAAAATTATATTAAATGCACATAGAGTTAACAATGGAGAAAAGTTTTTATCAAAAGAAGATGGAGAAATAACAGAAGAAACTATGGAAGATTTCTTTTATGTAAAAGAAGTTTCTCAAGAAAAAATGTTAATGCAAATAGTATCATTATGCACAGGAAGGTTAAAAAATTATGGAGATTATGATTTCTTTCAAAGTATACAAGTATTAACGCCAACTAAAAAAGGATTATTAGGCACAAAAGAATTAAATAAAGCTTTGCAAGAAAAGCTAAATCCAAATTTAGAAAACTTACCAGAAAAATCAAACATGGGAGCAACATTTAGAGTAGGAGACAGAATAATGCAAGTAAAAAATAATTATGATATAGACTGGGAAAAGGAATCAGCTTCTGGAAATGTAGAAGTTGGAAAAGGAGTTTTTAATGGCGAAATAGGAACAATAACATTAATAAGTGAAAGAGACAAAATTGTAGAAATAAGATTTGATGATGATAAAACAGCATATTATGACTATTCAGAATTAGACCAGATAGAACATAGTTATGCAATAACAATACATAAAGCACAACGGAAGTGAATTTGATGTAGTAATTATGGCAATCCCACCATCTGCACCAATATTGTTAACAAGAAACTTATTATATACTGGAATAACTAGAGCTAAAAAATTATTAATAGTTGTTGGGAATGACAATGTAGTTAATTATATGATTCAAAATATAGATAGCAAAAAAAGGAATACAGGATTGGAATATAAACTAAAAAAATGATTTTGGGGTCGGAGACAAAAATCATTTATATAAATTTTAGAATTTAAGATAAAATAAAAAGGAGAATCATTGATATAAATTAGCTTTGGAGATTTTATTTAACAAAAATAAAGGAGAATGATGCATATAAATTTACAGCAAAAAGACAATAAAAATATAAAGAAAAGCGAAAAAGAAATAAACAATTATGAATATATTTTTGATAAAATTTTAAACATATTTTTTCCACCAGTTTGTGGAATTTGTGGAAAATTAAGTGATGATTGGATTTGTATTAAGTGCTTTAAAAGTATAGAAGATAAAGTAAAATCAAATATTATTAGAATGACTTCATGCCAGAAAGAAGAAAATATAGAAACTAAGCAAGAAATAAAAGATAAAGAAAACGAATTTAATAAAAAAAATGTATATATTTCAGAAATAATGTACTTATTTAAATATGAAGGAAAAATAAGAGAAATGATTATAGATTACAAATTTAATGAAAAATCATATATATACATTACTTTTGTAAAAATTCTGTTAAAAAGTAAAAAAATGTTGGAAAACATAGAAAACTATGATACAATAATTCCAGTTCCAATAAGTGGAAAGAGATATAAAAAAAGAGGATATAATCAAAGTTATTTATTAGCAAAAAAAATATGTAAATATGCTAATTTAAACTTAGAATCAAACTGTTTATATAAAATTAAAAACAATGTTGAACAAAGCAGTCTAAATGGTTTTGATAGACAAGAAAATATAAAAGGTGCATATGGATTAAGAAATATGCAAATACTAAATAATAAAAAAATTTTATTATTAGATGATGTATATACAACAGGAGCTACTGCAAATGAATGTGCAAAGATTTTAAGTAGAGCTAACCCGAGTAAAATAGGAGTTTTTACTGTGGCGAAAGATTAAAATATGTATATTTTGACAAAGGAGGAAAAATAGTGGAAGATTTAGTTGAAAGTATTTTAGATTATGTTAGATCAGATTATACAGATTATGCAGTCATGATAAATGGAGAATGGGGTTCAGGAAAAACTCATTTTTGGAATCACAAAATAAGAAAAAAGATAGAAAGTATGCAGTTAAATGGAAAAAAATTTACTACTATTTATATGTCTTTATATGGTATTTCAAACTTAGAAGAAATAAGCAAAAAAATCTTTATAGAAACTACGCAATTAATGGATAAAAATTTAAGAAAATTCATGAATGCAAATGAACAATCTACTATACCAGAATATGCTAAAACAGGAATAGATATGGCAAACTTTTTTGGTGTAACACAAAATGGTGACAAATTAGACTATGCAGAATTTTTCTCGACTGATGATAAAGTACTATGCTTTGATGACTTAGAAAGAGCAAATGTAGATGTAATTGATATATTAGGTTATATAAATAACTTTGTAGAGCATGATCATATAAAAACAATAATTATATGTAATGAAAAAGAATTATCAACAAAATTAAAAAGTTCAAATTTGGAAATGAAAACTTTTATTGCCACATATTTATTAGACAAACAAAATGAGTTAAATAAAACAGATAAACCAATGGTTGAGAAAATACAACAAAAAATAGAAAGTGTATTTGACAAAGCAAATGATTATGAAAGAATAAAAGAAAAACTTATAGGTGAAACTTTTGAATATGCACCTAAATTTGACTATATCATAAATGGAATTTTAATGAGATATGAAAATAATCCAGATTTGATAAGGTTTTTAAGAGAAAATACAAGATTAATAATATCAACATTTGAAAGAAGTGGAACAAGAAATTTAAGAATATTAAAACATGCATTAGCAGATTTTCAGAAAATATATGAAATGGTAAGCAAAAACTATCCAAATACAAGTCATAGAGTTATACAAACAATGTTGATATTTACAATAGCTGTATCATTTGAAATAAAAGCTGGAAAAATAACAAAAGATAAATTTGTAAATATTAAAGATAATGAAGAATATAAATCTATACTTGTATCGTCTAGAATATTAATGGATAATAGACAATTTTATATTAAAGAATTTGATAATAATTATTACTATAATTTTAAGTCAGAATATAGATTTTTTAAGTTTATAGAATATTATATTAGAACAAGAATATTTGATATGAAATTATTTAAAGAAAATATGGAAACAATAAGAAATACAGTTGATACAGAAAATTTACCAGGATATAAGAGATTACTTACAGAAGAATATTGGAAAATATCAGATGATGAATTTGATAAAGTAATAAATAGTATTATTGAAGATGTTAAACAAGGAAATTTGCGACTTATAGATAATGTAAAAATATTTGCTTATTTTAGCTATTTTGTAAGAAAAAAATTAATTGACTATGATTTAAAAACAATAAAAAGTGTATTTTTTAATGGAATGAATATAGCATCTTTAAAATCAGAATATTGCCCAAATGTAGAAGAGGAATTAAGTAAAATAGCTATAAATGAAGATGCAGAAGATATGGAGGATATATTAAATCATTTTAATATGTTAAATGGCCAATTACATGACAAGATGTATAAAGAAAAAGCAGAAGAAGTATTCAAATGTATACCTATGAAAATGGAACAATTTTATGAAAAATTTGATAAAGAATGCATGGATGTACCAATATTTAAGTATTATGATCCATATCAAATGTTTCAAAGGATTTCGTGTGCAAGTAATGAAGACATTGTATTAATTAAAGAAAAATTAGCGAACAGAGCTGATAAATATACAAAAGAAATAGAACCAGAAATGAAAAATATTAAGCAATTAAAACAAGTAATTGATGATTATTTAAAAGGAAAAGACCCAAGTATAAAAAATGTGATGTTAAAAGAATTTTCAGCAAATTTAGGATATATATTAGATAAATATAAATTAAGTTTTTTGTCTAAGAAAGAAGAAAAAGTTGAAGATACATCAGAGTAATAAAGTCTAAAATCTGATTTATAAGTTTTGAGTAATTATATTATGATACATCAAAATAGATAATATAATAACAAGTTATAGATAGGATTATAAAAAATGAATTTGAAATATTATGAAATTTTTAAATTTTGCAACAGAAAGTTCAGATAGATTTAATATTAGAGTTTGTAAAGAATCAAAGACTTAAAAATAATAATTATCAAAATAAAAAGATTAACAATTATTTAAATAAATTTAAGATTATTTAAATAGTTGTTAATCTTTTTTTGACAAAAAATGAATAAAAAAGCAACAAAAAGAAATAATAACAATATAAACAAAATTATAGAAAACAAAAAAGGGAGGATAATTATGAAAGCAACTGGTGTTGTAAGAAGAATAGATGATTTAGGAAGAGTAGTAATACCTAAGGAGATTAGAAAAACTTTAAGAATAAAAGAAGGAGATCCGTTAGAAATATTTACAGATAGAGAGGGGCAAGTAATATTAAAGAAATATTCCCCAATAGGAGAACTTTCAGAATTTGCATCTGGTTATGCTGAAACACTTTCAAAAACAACAGGACATATAGCTTGTATTACTGATAAAGATACAATAATTGCAGTTTCAGGTGGATCAAAAAAAGAATTTTTAGAACAAGATGTAAGTCCAGAACTTGAACAACTTATGGAAGACAAAGGAATTTATGCAAGCAATGAAAATAGTGATGTTTCAATGCCTATAACCAAAAACGATAATAAAGAAAGAAAATATAATTCACAAGTAGTATATCCTATTATTTCAAATGGAGATACAATAGGAACAGTAATATTAATGTCTAAGGAAGCTAATAGTAAAATGAATGAAGTTGAAAAGAAAGTAGCACAATCAGCAGCAACATTTTTAGGAACTCAGATGGAGATATAAAAATCGTATGAGGGGAATTCCTCTTGCGATATTTACATAAAACATTTGACAAGAGTAAAAAAATATATTATAATAAAAAACAGTTGTTAGCCTAAAGAGCTAAAAAGATGAGATTTTATTAAATAAACCTAAATAATGTAAATGCATAAAATAGAGATGCAATGTGCATATTATATGAGAAAAAATAATAATAAGAGAGAACGGAATTTATTAAATAAAATGTATTAAAGAGAGATATAATACATTTAAAATATTTAGAGAAATATAAATAATAAATTAGGGCAAATTAGTTTTTTAACTAGTTTTTTTAGAGATTTAATAAAATTAATTATAAAATAAGAAAGTAAAAAAGGAAAGGAGCATTTATGACAGAAGAAGTAAAAAATAAAGAGATAAAAAAGAAAACAACAAGAAAAACTAGAGAAGGAGGAAATAAAACAGCAGTAAGAAAAAGAACATATAATAAAAATATAAATAAAGACAATAGTATAGAAAAAAATACAACAAAAAATACAGAGACAAAAGAAGAAAAAAGAGAAAGTAAAAGAGAAATAAACAGAGGAAATAATAAGGGGAAAAGTAAAGAGATAACTAAAGAAGCAAAAACAACAAGAAAACCAAGAGTAAACAAAACTAACAAGAAAAATGATTCTATATTTAAAAAATCGAAATTAAAAATCATACCATTAGGTGGCTTACATGAAATAGGAAAAAATATAACAGTATTTGAATATGAAAATGAGATTATAGTAGTAGACTGTGGATTATCATTTCCAGAAGATGATATGCTAGGAATCGATTTAGTAATTCCAGACATAACATACCTTGAGAAAAATGTAGATAAAATTAAAGGATTAATAATAACACATGGACATGAAGATCATATAGGAGCAGTACCATATTTATTAAAGAAAATAAATATCCCAATTTATGCAACAAGATTAACAGCAGGATTAATCAGAAACAAATTAGAAGAACATAAATTATTAAGAAGTACAAAATTAAATGAAGTCATGCAAGGACAAACAATAGAATTAGGAAAGAATTTTAAAGTAGAATTTATAAGAAGTTCACATAGTATTCCAGATTCAGTAATGTTAGCAATAACAACACCAGCAGGAACAGTATTGCATACAGGAGATTTTAAAGTTGATTATACACCAATAGATGGAAAAATAATGGACTTTGGAAGAATTGCAGAATTAGGAAAAGAAGGAATATTAGCCTTAATGTCAGATAGTACAAATGCTGAAAGAAAAGGATTTACAATGTCTGAAAGATCAGTAGGAGAAGTATTTGATAAACTATTCTTACATTGTACAAAAAGAATTGTAGTTGCAACATTTGCTTCAAATGTTCATAGGGTACAACAAATAGTGAATGCAGCAGTAAAATACGATAGAAAAATTGCAGTATGTGGAAGAAGCATGATAAATATGATAGAAACTGCAAGAGAATTAGGGTATATTGAATGTCCAGAAAACATATTTATAGATATAGATATGATATCAAACTATCCGGATGAAAGACTTGTAATAATCACAACAGGAAGTCAAGGAGAACCTATGTCAGCTCTAACAAGAATGGCAGCAGGTGATCACAGAAAGGTAAAAATTACACCAAATGATTTAGTAATTATATCAGCAACGCCAATACCAGGAAATGAAAAATTTGTATCAAAAGTTATAGATGACTTAATGCAAATAGGAGCAGAAGTTGTATATAGTTCACTAGAAGCAATACATGTTTCAGGACATGCTTGCCAAGAAGAACAAAAACTAATTTTAGCACTAGCTAAACCAAAATATTTTATACCAGTTCATGGGGAATATAGACAATTAATAGCTCATAGTGAAACTGCTCAAAGTATGGGAGTAGAAAAAGATAATATCATTATGATGTCAAATGGAAGAATTTTAGAAATTAATGAAGAAGGGGCTGAATTTACTTCATCAGTACAAAGTGGAAGAGTTCTTGTAGACGGATTAGGCGTTGGAGATGTTGGTAATATAGTTTTAAGAGATAGACAACATTTATCTCAAGATGGTTTAATAGTTATAGTTTTAACTATGGATGCATCAACAGGAGAAGTAGTTGCAGGTCCAGATGTTATTTCAAGAGGATTTGTATATGTAAAAGAATCAGAAAATTTAATGGATGATGTAAAATCAGTAGTTAGACATGAAATAAAAAAATGTGAAGAAAGAGGAATCCGTGACTGGGCAACAATAAAATCAGCAGCTAGAGAAAATTTAAGAGATTACATTTTTATGAAAACGAAAAGAAATCCTATGATTATTCCTATTATAATGGAAGTATAGAGAGAAAGTTGAAATACCAGACTAATAAAAGCCTGGTATTAACTATGTTTTACAATTTTTTAGATTAATTAAAAAATTTGTGAATAATTAAACATTTTTTACATAAATTATAAATATAATTGTTGACATTACTGAAAAAAAATGCTACAATTATTTTACCAAAAGGGGGAAGCCCTTTGTTCGGTCGATAGCTAGATACTGATTTTTATTAATTAAGCGTATGTTAAGTACGTCAGTCTAGTTGGGGAGAGAGCTTAGGCTCTCTTTTCTTTTTGTTTAAAAATCAAAATTTATTCTTATACAACAAAATCTATTTCAAGGTAAAATTATTTTATAATTTATAAATTCAGTTCGTTTTGAAAACTCCATAAAATCATTAATTGAATTTAGATAAAGTTTTCTAATGGTACCAGCAACTAAGTCAGAAGCTTGAATTAAATAACTTTTTTCTGATTTTTGATAGCATAAAGTTACTTCTAAATCTGAATTTATTATTGGAGTATGAAAAGTTCCATAATTATAATTAAAAATTCCATATTTTAGCTCTTCAATGATACCATCACGTAAATTATAATATCCATTAGTTTTAGTTGTTTGTTCATCAATATTTATTATTAATTTTATTGGAAGATTAGGATTTATCCTATTTTCTTTTATCAAACCTTTCACAGTTTGCTTTATTAATAATTTTAAAGAATAATCTAAAAATCTTCCTCTTGAAGCAGTATTGGATTTAATATTAGGATAAATCTTATCATTATTAATAATACAACATAGTATGGAATACTTTTTTATATAATTCATTAATTGCCTATTATGTTTTGGTTTTAACATATTATGCTTTAATTCAGGACAAGATTTATTACTGTTACATATTGAAATATCTTTTTGGCAATATTTGCATTTGATACTTTCAACAATACTTCTATATTGTGTAATAAATTTGTCTTTTTCATTTTTTGATATAAATACTAAACCTGCATATATAGATACTCTTTCTGTATCTACAAGTTTTCCAGAATCATCTATATTAATATATATTGTTTGCATATTAGAGTCCACTTTTACCATCTCCTTGAAAATATCTTTAAAAGAATTTAATTAATTATTTTGATATTTGAATTATAATCTAATTTGATATAAAAGACAATATAATAGAAAGAATTTTATTTTTAGTGTTTTTTAATGTTATTGTTTCGATTAAAAAGCATTTATAAGATAAAAATTATACAATTTTACAAATGTTTAGTAATATAAATTATATATACTAATCTTTTGATTATATAAAAAAGTGTTGAATTAAAAAAACTAAAAAAATGGAAAATAAAAAATATCCAAAAATGGTTGACTTTTCCTGAAAAACATTATATAATATAAAAGCATGAATTAAGCGAAGAAGCCAAATGTGGCTACACCTTTTGAAATAGTAGAGGTGGAGGGAACTTTGGTGGAGTATGTCATGGCAGAGACCAGGCGGTAAGTTTTATAAAAATAGCACTTATCCCAGAATTATCATGCATATTTTGGGTTTTATTTATACAAATTAATGTTACTTTTAAAAGACCCGTAGAAACTATTTAAAGATTATTTTTTAGATAGTTGTAAAGTCTTTTTTATAAAAGTGAGATTAGAAACACCAGAGTGCGTTTTAACTTGCCACGGTAATTTAGATAGTGATTATAGCTATCGCAAACAAAAAAATAATTTTTAAGAAGGAGGGAAAATTACAATGGCAAAACAAGTAGCAACAAGTGAAAAAATTAGAATAAGACTAAAAGCTTATGACCATGTAATTTTAGAACAGTCTGCTGAAAAAATAGTAGATACTGCTAAAAAAACAGGAGCAAAGGTATCAGGTCCTATTCCATTACCAACACAAAAAGAAATCGTAACAATATTACGTTCTCCACACAAATATAAAGATTCAAGAGAACAATTTGAAATGAGAACACATAAAAGAGTTATCGACATTCTTTACCCAACACAAAAAACAGTTGATAGTTTAATGAAATTAGAATTACCAGCTGGTGTTAACATCGAAATAAAATTATAATTAATTAAATTTAAATTATAGTAATTTGATTTTAGACTACAAGTAAATATGTAGCATCAAAACCAAGCTGATAAGTAAGAAATACATATAAAATTTTATCAGCCAATAGTTAGGAGGAAATAATAAAATGAAAAAAGGAATAATCGGAAGAAAAGTTGGAATGACACAAATCTTTGATGAAAAAGGAAATGTTATTCCAGTAACAGTTATAGAAGCTGGACCATGTGTTGTAGCTCAAGTTAAAACAGTAGAAACAGATGGTTACAATGCAGTTCAATTAGGATTTGGAGATATAAAAGATAAACATATCAACAAACCAGAAGCAGGACATTTTGCAAAAGCAAAATTAGCTAACAAAAAACATTTAAGAGAATTCAGAATTGATTCAGTAGAAGGAATTAAAGTTGGAGATGAACTTAAAGCAGATGTTTTTGAAGCTGGAGAAAAAATAGATGTTCAAGGAACATCAAAAGGAAAAGGATTCCAAGGTGTTATCAAAAGACATGGACAACACAGAGGACCAATGGGACATGGTTCTATGTATCATAGAAGACCAGGTTCAATGGGATCTACATCAACACCAGGTAGAGTATTTAAAGGTAAAAAATTACCAGGACATATGGGAAGAGTTACTGTTACAATACAAAACTTAGATGTAGTAAGAATTGATATGGACAAAAATGTAATATTAGTAAAAGGTAGTGTTCCAGGACCAAAAGGAGCAATATTAAAAGTAAAATCAGCTGTAAAGGCTAGTAAATAGAAGGAAGGAGGAAGAAAAAAATGCCAAAAGTAGATGTATTAGACATGAAAGGTAAAAAAGTAAGTGATATAGAATTAGCAGAAAGCGTATTTGGAATTGAACCAAATGAAGCAATAGTTCACAGTGTATTAGTAAATTATTTAGCTAATCAAAGACAAGGTACTCAAAGTACAAAAACAAGAGCAGAAGTTTCAGGTGGTGGTAGAAAACCATGGAGACAAAAAGGAACAGGTAGAGCAAGACAAGGTTCTATAAGAGCTCCACAATGGATTAAAGGTGGTATTGCATTAGGACCAAAACCTCGTTCATACAAATATACAGTTAATAAAAAAGAAAGAAGACTTGCTATTAGATCAGTATTAAGTTCTAAAGTATTAGAAAAAGAATTAACAGTAGTTGATAAATTAGAAGTAAAAGAAATCAAAACAAAAACTATGGTTAAAGCATTAGCAGACATGAAAGTTGAAGGAAAAACATTAATAATTCTTCCAGAAAACAATAAAAATGTTTTAATGTCATCAAGAAATATTGAAGGAGTTAAAACAATAGTTGCTAATAACATAAACATATTTGATTTATTAAAATATACAAATCTAATTTTACCAGTAGATACTGTTAAGAAATTAGAGGAGGTGTACGCATAATGTTACCAGAAGAAATAATAATAGCACCAGTTGTTACTGAAAAAAGTAATGACCAATTACAAGAAGGTAAATACACTTTCAAAGTAAATAAAAAAGCAACAAAAGTTGAAATAGCAAAAGCTGTTGAAAAACTTTTTGAAGTTAAAGTATTAAAAGTTAATACAATGAAAGTAAACGGAAAGAAAAAAAGAGTTGGATACCATGTAGGTAAAACATCAGATTGGAAAAAAGCAATAGTTACTATTGATACAAATCCAGAAGATGAAACATACTTAACAAAAGGTGGAAAACAAGCAAAAGCTTCTAAAAAATATAAAGATTCAATCGAAGAATTTATGGGAGCTTAGTAAATAAATTGTTTTACTACACTTAAAATAACAAAATAATATTAAATAATAAATATCGAGAAACAACTCGGATAATAAAGAATATCTGCAAGATAGAGCAGGAAAAAGTCTATCAAATAAGAAATAAGGAGAGAATCAAAAATGGGAATGAAACATTTTAAACCATATACACCATCAAGAAGAAATATGACAGTTTCAGATTTTGCAGAAATAACAAAGAAAACTCCTGAAAAATCATTACTTGCAAAGAAAAAGAAAAATGCAGGTAGAAACTCATATGGAAGAATAACTGTAAGACACCAAGGTGGTGGAAACAGACAAAAATATAGAATAATAGATTTTAAAAGAAGAAAAGACAATATGGAAGCACAAGTTATTGGTATCGAATACGATCCAAACAGAAGTGCAAATATAGCTTTAATCCAATATGAAGATGGAGAAAAAGCATATATATTAGCACCACAAGGATTAACAGATGGAGATAAAGTAGTATCAGGAGAAACAGCTGATATCAAACCAGGAAACTGTATGCCAATAAATGCTATACCAGTAGGTACATTAATTCATAATATTGAATTAAATCCAGGACAAGGTGGAAAATTAGTAAAAGCTGCTGGACAAAGTGCTCAATTAATGGCTAAAGAAGGAAAATACGCACACGTAAGATTACCTTCTGGAGAAATGAGATTAATTTTAGCAAAATGTAGAGCAACAATCGGCGTAATAGGAAACAGCGACCATGAAAACTTAAAAATTGGTAAAGCTGGTAGAAAAAGACATATGGGAATCAGACCAACAGTTAGAGGTTCTGTAATGAACCCAGTAGATCACCCTCATGGTGGTGGAGAAGGTAGAGCTCCAATAGGACACGCTGGACCACTTACTCCTTGGGGTAAACCAGCTCTTGGATACAAAACAAGAAATAAAAAGAAATTATCAAATAAATTTATCGTTAAGAGAAGAAAATAGAATTTTATGGATTAATGTAGTTTATATCATTATAAACAATAATCCTAGAAAAGGAGGAAACTTAAATGTCAAGATCAAGCAAAAAAATACCATTTGTAGCACCTGAATTATTAAAAAGAGTAGAAGCTATGAATGAAACAGGAGCTAAAGAAGTTTTAAAGACATGGTCAAGAGCTTCAACAATATATCCACAAATGGTTGGTCATACAATAGCTGTACATGATGGAAGAAAACATGTTCCAATCTATATTACAGAAGAAATGATTGGTCATAAATTAGGTGAATTTGCTCCTACAAGAACATATAAAGGTCATGCAGGAGAAAAGACAACTAAAGTTAAAAAATAAAAATAGAATCGGTATTATATACTATAAAAAAGGTCTAATAATATGCTAGTGGGGAATGATAATTCCCCTAGGGTACGACCTAGAAAAAGGAGGAGAATGAAGTGCAAGAGCAAGAAACAGTAGTAGTAAACGAAGCTAGAGCAACTCTTAAATATACAAGAATATCAGCTAGAAAAGTTAAAATAGTTGCAGACTTAATAAGAGGAAAAAATGTTGATGAAGCTTTAGCAATCGTGAAATTTACACCAAAAGCATCATCAGAAATTATAGAAAAATTATTAAAATCAGCAATTGCAAATGCTGAAAATAATCATAATATGAAACATGAAAACTTATATGTTGCTGAAATCTATGCAAATCAAGGTCCAACACTAAAAAGAATAAGACCTGCTGCAAAAGGTTCAGCTGTAAGAATAAGAAAAAGAACAAGTCATATAACAATAGTAGTAAAAGAAAAATAGAAGATAGGAGGTTTTAAAAGACCATGGGACAAAAAGTACATCCAACAGGTGTTAGAGTTGGTATAATAAAAGATTGGAACTCTAAATGGTATGCAGATTCTAAAGATTTTGCAGATTATTTAGTAGAAGACCAAAAAATCCGTAAATTTTTAAAGAAAAAATTATACGCAGCTGGAATTTCTAAAATAGAAATTGAAAGAACAGCAAAATTAGTAAAAATAAACTTATATACAGCAAAACCAGGAATTGTAATTGGAAAAGGTGGAGCTGGAGCTGAAAGCTTAAAAGCTGAAGTAGCAAAATTAATAGGAAAAGATGTTAACTTAAACATCGTAGAAGTTAAAAATATTGATACAGATGCACAATTAGTTGCAGAAAATATTGCTGGACAATTAGAAAGAAGAATTTCATTCAGAAGAGCTATGAAACAATGTATGCAAAAATCTATGAAAGCTGGTGCTTTAGGTATAAAAACTGCAGTATCAGGAAGATTAGGTGGAGCTGATATGGCTAGAACTGAATTCTACAAAGAAGGTAATATACCATTACAAACTTTAAGAGCTGATATTGATTATGGATTTGCAGAAGCAGATACAACATACGGAAAAATCGGTGTAAAAGTTTGGATATATAAAGGAGAAGTTCTTCCTGCAAAGAAAATGGAAGGAGGAGACAAATAATGCCATTAATGCCAAAAAGATCAAAATTTAGAAAAATGCAAAAAGGTAGAATGAGAGGAAAAGCAACAAGAGGAAATAAAGTTACAGATGGTGAATATGGAATCCAAGCAGTTACAGCTGGATTAATCACAGGTAACCAAATAGAAGCAGCCCGTATTGCTATGACTCGTTATATAAAAAGAGGTGGAAAAGTTTGGATTAAAATATTCCCAGACAAACCAATAACATCAAAACCAATCGGTACTCGTATGGGTAAAGGTAAAGGTGCTCCTGAATATTGGGTAGCAGTTGTAAAACCAGGAAGAGTTATGTTCGAAATATCTGGAGTTCCTGAAGAAACTGCAAGAGAAGCCTTAAGACTTGCTATGAATAAACTACCTAATAAAACAAAATTTGTAGCAAGAGAAACTGAAAAGGTAGGTGAAAATGATGAAGATAAATAAAATAAGAGAAATGTCTTCACCAGATTTAGAAAAAGAATTAGGTGAACTAAAAACAGAATTATTCAAATTAAAATTTAGTTTAGCTACAAACGGATTAGACAATCCAATGAAAATAAAAGAAGTAAAAAAAGATATAGCTAAAATAAATACTGTATTAACAGAAAGAAAAATAGCAGAAACAAAAAAGGCATAATCATAAATCAGGAATTTCTAGTAAAAACTAAAATTTTACAATAATAAATAAATTTATTAAAATATTTTCCTGATAGATTAAGAAAGGAGAAATCTAAATGGAAGAAAGAAATCTTCGTAAAGTTATGGTAGGAACTGTTAAATCAAATAAAATGGATAAAACAGTTGTAGTAGCAGTAGAAACAAGTGTTAGACATAACACATATGGAAAAACAGTAAAAAGAACATATACTTTAAAAGCTCATGACGAAGAAAATGTTTGTCAAATTGGAGATAAAGTAAAAGTAATGGAAACAAGACCACTTTCTAAAGATAAAAGATGGAGAGTAGTTGAAGTTTTAGAAAAAGCAGATATTAAATAAGATAATAAATAAATGAAAAGATAAGAAGGGAGGAACCAAAAATGATACAACAACAAACAAGATTAAAAGTAGCAGATAACACAGGTGCAAAAGAAATTATGTGTATTAGATGTTTAGGTGGTTCTTTTAGAAAAACATGTAACATCGGAGATGTAATAGTTGCTTCTGTTAAATCAGCAACACCAGGAGGCGTTGTTAAAAAAGGTGATGTTGTAAAAGCTGTTGTTGTTAGATCTAAAAAAGGTCTAAGAAGAGCAGATGGTTCATATATAAAATTTGATGAAAATGCAGCTGTAATAATAAAAGAAGATGGAACTCCAAAAGGAACTCGTATCTTTGGGCCAGTTGCAAGAGAATTAAGAGAAAAAGACTACATGAAAATACTTTCATTAGCTCCAGAAGTACTATAATATACTAATTCAAATTATTTTGAAGAATTGGAAATAGTGAAAAGATTTTTGGAAAATTAAGAAAAGGAGGCAATCTCTAATGAGAATAAAAAAAGGTGATAACGTTCAAGTATTATCTGGAAACGATAAGGGTAAAACTGGAGAAGTATTAGAAGTAATTCCAAAAGCTGATAAAATCATCGTTAAAGGCGTTAATGTTAGAAAAAAACATGTTAAAGCTAGAAGACAAGGAGAAGAAAGTGGAATTATACCAGTAGAATGTGCTATTCCATCATCAAAAGTAAATGTAGTTTGCTCAAAATGTGGAAAAGCTACAAAAATAGGATATAAAGAAGATAAAGATAAAAAAACTCGTATTTGTAAAAAATGCGGAGCAGAATTAAAATAAGGAAGGAGGATTAAGATTAAATGGAAAAATTAAGAGAACAATATGAAAAAGAAGTAATCCCAGCATTAATGAAAAAATTCGGATATAAATCTGTTATGCAAGTTCCAAAGCTTGATAAAATAGTTATAAATATAGGTTTAGGAGATGTAAAAGAAAATCCTAAATCATTAGAAAATGCTATGAATGATTTAGTACAAATTACAGGTCAAAAACCAATAGTAACAAAAGCTAAAAAATCAATAGCAGCATTCAAATTAAGAGAAGGTGTTAATGTAGGTTGTAAAGTAACATTAAGAGCAAATAAAATGTATGATTTTGCTTACAAACTATTTAATGTAGCACTTCCAAGAGTTAGAGATTTTAGAGGAGTATCAGCAAATTCTTTTGATGGTAGAGGAAACTATGCTATGGGTATAAAAGAACAATTAATATTCCCTGAAATCGAATATGATAAAGTTGATAAATTAAGAGGTATGGATATTATATTTGTAACAACAGCTGAATCAGATGAAGAAGCTAAAGAGTTACTAAAATTAATGGGAATGCCTTTCAAAGCTTAACTTTAAACGGTAAAGATTTTTGAGGAAGGAGATAATAAAAATATGGCTAAGAAATCTATGAAGATAAAACAAGCTAGACCACAAAAATATAAAACTAGAGAATATAATAGATGTAAATTATGTGGAAGACCACATGCATATATAAGAAAATATGGAATATGCAGAGTTTGTTTTAGAGAATTGGCACATAAAGGAGAAATACCAGGAGTTAAAAAAGCAAGCTGGTAAAATCAAATAAATTATTATAAATATAGAATATATTAGATGAAATAATAAGATTTATCTAAGACATACAAAAAAAGAAGAAGGAGGGAAGTAATAAATGAACATTACAGATCCAATTGCAGATATGTTAACAAGAATAAGAAATGCAAATAGTTCAAAACATAAAACAGTTGATATACCATCATCAAAAATGAAATTAGGTATAGCTGAAATATTATTTAGAGAAGGATATATAAAATCTTTTGAAGAAATAAAAGATGATGCTCAAGGGATAATAAGAGTAACATTAAAATATGATGAAAAAGGAACAAGAGTAATCGACGGATTAAAAAGAATTAGTAAACCAGGATTAAGAGTATATGCTTCTAAAGAAGAATTACCAAAAGTTCTTAATGGATTAGGAATAGCTATAATTTCTACATCTAAAGGATTAAAAACAGATAAAGAAGCAAGAGAATTAGGAATCGGTGGAGAAGTATTAGCATATATCTGGTAATAAAAAAAGAAGGAGGGAATTAAAAAATGTCAAGAATAGGAAATAAACCAATTACAGTACCAGCTGAAGTTACAGTTAAAATTGACGGACAAAAAGTTACTGTAACAGGACCTAAAGGAACATTAGAAAGAGAAATACATAAAAATATATCTTTAGAAATAGCTGATAATACAATTACAGTTGTTAGAAAAAATGATGAACCTCAAAACAGAAGTTTACATGGTTTAACAAGAACTCTAATAAACAATATGATAATTGGTGTTACTGAAACATATAGTAAAGAATTACAAATAAATGGTGTTGGTTATAGAGTTGCAAAACAAGGAAACAACTTAAACTTAACATTAGGATATTCACATCCAGTAATATTCGAAGCACCAGAAGGAATTACTTTTGATGTACCAAATGCAAACACAATTATAGTAAAAGGTATAGATAAAGAATTAGTTGGTCAAACAGCAGCAGTTATAAGAACTAAAAGACCACCAGAAGTATATAGAGGTAAAGGTATCAAATATGCTGATGAGGTTATTAGAAGAAAAGAAGGTAAAACTGGTAAATAAATCAATTTTAATGAAATTCGGCATTTGGTTGCACTTTTTCAATATCTTAATCAGACTCAAACATACCAATGTATGCTATCAGCCTGCTTAGGTCCTTTGAAATGCACAATATATAGAATTTAATTAAAATTAAAAATGAAAATAAAGATTCGAATTTATAGAAAGGAGAATAGAAATGGTAAAGAAAACAGATAGAAAAATGGAAAGAACAAGAAGACATATCCGTGTAAGAAGAAAAATATCTGGAACAGCAGAAAGACCAAGATTATGTGTTTATAGAAGTAATACAAACTTATATGTACAAATAATCGATGATGTTGCAGGAAAAACTTTAGCACAAGCCTCAACATTAGATAAAGAAATAAAAGTAAAATATGCAAATAAAGAAGCAGCTAAAGAAGTTGGAACTTTAATTGCAAAAAGAGCAGCAGAAAAAAATATTGAAACAGTAGTTTTTGACCGTGGTGGATATATTTATCATGGTGTAGTTAAAGAATTAGCTGAAGCTGCAAGAGAAGGCGGATTAAAATTCTAATAAATATTTGCAAAAAAATATAATTAATATAAGTTTATTTACATTAGTTAAAGGAGGGAAAAACTAAACAATGGAAGAAAGAAATAACGAATTAAAAGAAAAAGTAGTTGCTATCAATAGAGTTGCTAAAGTTGTTAAAGGTGGTAGAACTTTTAGATTTAGTGCAGTAGTAGTTGTTGGTGATGAAAACGGACATGTAGGTGTTGGAAATGGTAAAGCATCAGAAGTTCCAGATGCTATAAAAAAAGCTATTCAAGAAGCTAAAAAGAATTTAGTTGAAGTACCAATAGTTAATACAACAGTACCTCATGAATATATTGGAACATTTGGTAGTGCAAAAGTAATGTTAAAACCAGCTGAAGTTGGTACTGGAGTTATAGCAGGAGGAAGTGTTAGACCAGTATTAGAACTTGCAGGTTATAAAAACATAAGAACAAAAGTTATTGGAACAAATAATCCAAGAAATGTTGTTTATGCTACAATAAAAGGATTACAATCTATGCAAACAATAGAGCAAGTAGCTAAAAAAAGAGGTAAAAAAGTAGAAGAAATTTTATAATAGAATTAAACAATTAAAATAAGGAGGTGCTAACCGAGAATGAAACTAAGCGAATTAAAACCAGCCGTAGAAAGTGTAAAAAGAAATAGAGTAGGTCGTGGAATGAGTTCAGGTAATGGAAAAACATCAGGTAGAGGACATAAAGGTCAAAAAGCTAGATCTGGTGGTGGAGTAAGAAGAGGATTTGAAGGTGGACAAACACCATTATATAGAAGATTACCAAAAAGAGGATTCACAAATATTCATGCTAAAACATATACAGAAGTAACATTAAAGATGCTAAATAAATCAAAAGCAACAGATGTTACAGCTGAAACTCTATTAGAAGAAGGAATAATTGGAAAAATTAACGATGGTATAGTAATTTTAGCAACAGGAAAATTAGATAAAAAATTAAATGTTAAAGCTACAAGATTTACAGCTAAGGCAAAAGAAGAAATAGAAGCTTTAGGTGGAAAGGCAGAGGTGATTTAATTGTTTAAAACATTAAAAAACGCATTAAAGACACCTGATGTAAGAAAAAGACTATTATATACATTATTATTAGTAGTTGTATTTAGACTAGGATGTTATATAACAGTACCTGGTGTAGATAGTATAGCTTTAAACAAAGCAATGGGAAATACAGAAGGCATAGCAGGATTAATTGATATAATTTCTGGAGGAGCCTTCTCAAGATTCTCTGTTTTTGCAATGTCAATAAGTCCATACATTACAGCTTCAATAGTTATTCAATTATTAACATTTATAATTCCATCTTTAGAAAGATTAGCTAAAGAAGGTGGAGAAGTAGGAAAACAAAAAATAAATAAATATACAAAGATTTTAACATTAGTTTTAGCATTAGTTGAATCTATTGGAATCTACTTCTCATACAAATCAACAGGAATATTTGTTGATAATAGTTTCTTAACAGGAGCATTAGTAGTAATAGGACTTGTTGCAGGAACATCAATATTAATGTGGTTAGGAGAACAAATCACAAGCAAGGGAGTAGGAAATGGTATTTCACTATTAATATTTGTTGGTATAGTTTCTAAATTGCCAAGTGCTATCACAAGTATATGGGGATTAATAATGCCAGAAACAGGATTTAGTACAGTTGGATTATTAACAGCTTTAGGAATTATAATAGGAGCAATACTTTTAATAGCAGGAGTTGTATTTGTACAACAAGCTGAAAGAAGAGTACCAGTTCAATACTCAAAAAGAGTTGTTGGAAGAAAAATGGTAGGAGCACAAAATACACATATACCATTAAAACTTGCAATGGCAGGGGTTATGCCGGTAATTTTTGCTTCATCATTTATGACGTTCCCAGCTATGATTATACAAATATTTGTAAAAGACATAGCAAATCAAACAGGATTTTTAGCAGGACTATATAAGTTTTCAATAGCTACATCTACAACAAATGTACCTATTGGATATACAATAGGAAATGCAATAGTATATTTACTATTAATATTAGGATTCACATTCTTCTATACTTATGCAACATTTAATCCAGCAGAAGTATCAAATAATATTAAGAAAAATGGTGGATTCATACCTGGAATAAGAGCAGGAAAACCAACAACAGAATACTTATCATCAATAATTTCAAAATTAACATTCTTTGGAGGACTATTTTTAGCAGTAATAGCAATTTTACCAATGTTATTAAGATTTACAAATCTAAATATTGCATTTGGAGGAACATCAATCTTAATCGTTGTAGGAGTTGCGCTAGAAACAGTTCAACAATTAGAATCATTCTTAGCAATGAGACACTATAAAGGATTTTTGGAAAAATAAAATAAGTAAAATAATAAGAAAAAATTTGGGGACAGAGAAAAACTCTTTCCCCTAAAAGATTTTATAGATGATAAATTTGATGATTTTGGGGTCGGAGACAAAAATCATCGATTCAAAATTGATTTTTTAATTAGTAAAAAATTTTCGCAATTTTGATGATTTTAGGGTCTAAGATAAAAATTATTAAATTAAATTTAAAACTATGATATTAATATAAATAGAAAAAGTTTTAATAATTTAGAGGTAATTTGTATTCAAAAATAAAAATCATTAAACTTATAAATAAAAAGTATTTTAAAATTTATAATATAAAAAAGTTTTTAAGAAACTTGCGATAATAACTTTTTCAATGTATACTATAATCAAAAAAATATATTATATATTGAAAAGGCTATTATGTCTAAAACAAAAGTAAAGGAAGTGTTATAAATGACAATAATTATGTTAGGAGCTCCAGGAACTGGCAAAGGAACAGTTGCAGGAATATTATCAGAAAAATTAGATATTCCACAAGTGTCAACAGGAGATATATTTAGAAAAAACATAAAAGAGCAAACAGAATTAGGAAAATTAGCAAATGAATATATATCAAAAGGAAATTTAGTACCAGATGAAGTGACAATTGATATAGTAAAAGATAGATTAAAACAAGATGATGTACAAAAAGGAATTATATTAGACGGATTCCCAAGAACAGTTAAACAAGCAGAAGCATTAGATGAAATATTAAAACAAGAAGGAAAAGAAGTTGATATAGTTATAAACTTAGAAACACCAGAAGAAGAAATAATAGAAAGAATAGTAAACAGAAGAGTGTGCTCTAATCAAGAATGTAAAACAGTATATAATTTAATATTAAATCCACCAAAAAAAGAAAATGTATGTGATAAATGTGGAGCTGAATTAGTGCAAAGAGCAGATGACAATGTTGAAACAGTTAAATCAAGATTTAGAAACTATATAGACCAAACAAGTCCATTAGTAGAATATTATACAAAAACAGGAAAATTACAAACAGAATTAGTAAGTAAATCAGTTAATAAATTAGGAAAAGACGTGGCAGAAGATATAGTAAATATATTAAAAAATAAATAAATTAACTTTTCTATTTTTATTAGAAAGAAGGATTAAAAATGGTAACAATAAAATCAAAAAAAGAAATTGAACTAATGAGAGAAGCTTGCAAGGTAGTTGCTTTAACATATGAAGAACTAGAAAAAAGAATAAAACCAGGAATGACTACATTAGAATTAGATGAGATAGCAGAAAAAACAATGAGAAAATTAGGAGCCATTCCAGCAGAAAAAGGATATGATATAGGAATAAGAGGAGTTCCTAAATATCCAGCATCTATATGTGTATCAATAAATGATGAAGTAATACATGGAATACCATCAAAAAACAAAATAATTAAAGATGGGGATATAGTAAGTGTTGATACAGTAGCTTTAAAAGATGGTTTTAATGGAGATGCTGCAAGAACATTTATGGTAGGAAATGTTTCAAAAGAAGCAAAAAGATTAGTTGAAGTTACAAAACAAGCATTTTTTGAAGGAATAAAATTTGCTAAACCTGGAAATAGAATTGGTGATGTATGTCATGCGATTGGAGAATTTGTTCATTCACAAGGATATTCAGTAGTAAGAGAATTTCAAGGACATGGAATAGGAAGACAAATGCATGAAGATCCAGGAATTCCTAACTATGGAAAAGCAGGTAGAGGAATAAGACTAGAACCAGGAATGACACTTGCAATAGAACCAATGGTAATAGAAGGAAAACCTAATATATTAGAATTAGATGATGGATGGACGATAATAACAGAAGATGGAAGTTTGTCAGCACATTATGAAAATACAATTTTAATTACAGAAAAAGAGCCAGAAATATTGACAATTCTTTAATTATGTTGTATACTTAAGTAGTTATTATCCATAATAGGATAATTTTGTAAAAAAATATAAAAAATTTGCTCTTTAAGGAGGGAAAAACTTTGGCAAAAGAAGATGTTATTGAAGTAGAAGGAGTAGTTGTAGAATCACTACCAAATACTAACTTTAAAGTAGAACTTGAAAATGGACATCAAATATTAGCTCATATTTCAGGTAAACTAAGAATGAATTATATAAAAATTTTACCAGGTGATAAGGTAAAAGTTGAACTTTCACCATATGACTTAAATAGAGGCAGAATCACTTGGAGAGCAAAATAATATAAGAATACAAAAGAAATAAATATTTAACTGATATAAATTAAGTATTAGTAAAAGTTAAAAATTAACCCAAAAATATATCTAGTCATTGGAAATAATAATCCATGTAAAATTTAAGGGAGGTGCAAAAATGAAAGTAAGACCATCAGTAAAGAAAATATGCGATAAATGTAAGATAATAAAAAGAAAAGGTGTAATTAGAGTTATTTGTGAAAACCCTAAACACAAACAAAGACAAGGTTAATCCTTAAACAAGTTAATAACACAAATTAGGTAGCGGCTGTGAAACCCCAAAAGGTTTACATATCAAATTTGTGTTTATATATATGTCCTTTAAAAGCTTAAAGACTAGAGTAAACGCTAGTGCATTTCACCTTTAAGGTAAAATTGGACAAACAACAAAATAAAAAATTTTGGAGGTGCAAAAAAATATGGCTCGTATAGCAGGAGTAGATTTACCTAAAGAAAAAAGAGTAGAAATAGGACTTACATATATTTATGGAATAGGTGTAACAAGTTCTAGAAAAATCTTAGAAAAAGCTGGAATAAACCCAGATACAAGAATAAAAGACTTAACAGATGATGAAGTTAATAGCATAAGAAAAGTTATTGACGAATCATATACAGTTGAAGGTGATTTAAGAAGAGAAGTAGCATTAAACATCAAAAGATTAACAGAAATAGGATGCTATAGAGGACTAAGACATAGAAGAGGTCTTCCAGTTAGAGGTCAAAGAACAAAAACTAATGCTAGAACAAGAAAAGGTCCTAGAAAATTAGTTAGTAAAAGCAAAAAATAATTAAAAGAAATCTTATATAGAAAATATCTAATGCTTATAAGGAGGGAAATAGATAATGGCTAATAAAAATACTACTAGAAAAACAGTTGCAAGAAGAAATAGAAAAAATATAGAAAAAGGTCAAGCACATATCCATTCTAGTTTCAATAATACAATAGTAACAATAACAGATGTACAAGGTAATGCAATATCTTGGGGAAGTGCTGGAGAACTAGGATTCAAAGGTTCTAGAAAAAGTACACCATTTGCAGCTGGTCAAGTTGCTGAAACAGCAGCAAAAACAGCAATGGAACATGGTTTAAAATCAGTAGAAGTATTTGTTAAAGGTCCTGGAGCTGGTAGAGAAGCAGCAATTAGAGCATTACAAACAGCAGGATTAGAAATAAGTGCAATCAAAGATGTAACACCAATACCACACAATGGTTGTAGACCACCAAAAAGAAGAAGAGTTTAATTAGAATTTATATAAAAAGACAAATAAAGATACATGATATTATTTATTATGTCGAAGAAATTTTAAAAATATCCAAGTAAAAGGAGAAAAAATCTATCATATAGAATAGAAAATTATCCTTTGTCATTAGAAAAGAAAGGAGAAATAAAATGGCAAGATATAAAGACGAACAATGTCGTAGATGCCGTAGAGAAGGACAAAAATTGTTCTTAAAAGGTGAAAGATGTTATTCTGATAAATGTAGTATTTCAAGAAGAAATTATGCACCAGGACAACACGGACAAAAAAGAGCAAAACTTTCTGAATACGGAACTCAATTAAGAGAAAAACAAAAAACTAAAGCATATTATGGAGTTGGAGAAAAACAATTTAGAAAATATTTTGAAATGGCTTCAAACAAAAAAGGTGTAACAGGTGAAAATCTATTACAAATATTAGAAAGTAGATTAGATAATGTTGTATACAGATTAGGATTTGGTACATCAAGAGCACAAGCAAGACAATTTGTAAACCATGCTCAATTCGAAGTTAATGGAAAAAGAGTTGATATACCATCTTATTTAGTAAAACCAGGAGATGTTATATCTGTAAAAGAAAGCAAAAAAGATAACAGTACTATTAAAGTAAATGTTGAAGAATCTAGTAAAAGACCAATTCCAGCTTGGTTAGAAAAAGACAGTGAAAAAATGAGTGGTAAAGTAATCAGATTAGCTTCTAGAGAAGATATAGATCTTCCAATCGAGGAACATTTAATAGTAGAGCTTTACTCAAAATAATAAAAGTAGATAATAAAGGTTTAGTCAAAACTTTAATAAATTTACTAAAGAAACCTATGAAGTTTGTAAAAAGTTTGAGATATATTCTCGAATATTAGGAGGTAAAAATGATAGAATTTGAAAAGCCAAATATTGAATGTCTAGAGGTAGATGATACAAATAATTATGCAAAATTTGTATGTGAACCATTAGAAAGAGGTTATGGAGTTACAATAGGAAATTCTCTAAGAAGAATACTACTTTCATCACTTCCAGGATGTGCAATAACAAGTGTTAAAATAGATGGCGTATTACATGAATTCTCAACAGTTGCTAATGTTGTAGAAGATGTACCAGAAATAATAGTAAACTTAAAAAATGTTAGACTAAAATTTGATGGAAATGAAGAAAAAGTTTTAAGAATAGACCATAAAGGTGAAGGTGAAGTATTAGCAGGAGATATAATAACAGATGGAACAGTAGAAATATTAAATCCAGATTTACATATAGCAACTGTTTCAGCAGGTGGAAACCTACAAATGGAAATGACTGCTGATAGAGGTAGAGGATATAACTCATCTGATAAAAATAAAAAACCAAATCAAGATATATCTGTTCTTCCAATTGATTCTATCTATACACCAGTAAAAAAAGTAAATTATCAAGTAGAAAACACTAGAGTTGGACAAATGGTAGATTATGATAAATTAGTAATAGAAGTTTGGACAGATGGAAGCCTTAAAGCTCATGAAGCATTAAGCTTAGCTGCTAAAGTAATGACAGGTCATTTAGAATTATTTATAGACTTATCAGAAGCAGCTAAAAATACACAAGTAATGGTTGAAAAAGAAGAATCTAAGAAAGAAAAAGTCTTAGAAATGTCAATAGAAGAACTTGAATTATCTGTAAGATCATTTAACTGTTTAAAAAGAGCAGGAATTGCAACTGTTGAAGATTTAACAAATAAAACAGAAGCAGATATGATGAAGGTAAGAAATTTAGGAAAGAAATCTTTTGATGAAGTAACTGCAAAATTACATGCATTAGGATTAGACTTTGCTAAAGATGATGAATAGGAATATATAATAAGGAAGGTGAAAAAAGTGGCTACAAATAGAAAATTAGGTAGAAAAACAGATGTTAGAATGGCAATGTTAAAAACTTTAACAACAGACTTAATTATGCATGGTAAAGTTGAAACAACATTAGCAAGAGCAAAAGAAGTAAAATCAATTGCTGATAGCATAATATCACTTGCAATAAAAGAAAAAGATAATTTTGAAATGGTAGATGTTAAAGTAGTAAAAGCTAAACTAGATGATAATGGAAATAAAGTAACAGAACTAGTTAAAAGCAAAAATGGAAAAGAATACTTAAAAGTTGTAAAAGAAGAAAAAGTAGAAAAAAGACAAAAAGACATGCCATCAAGATTAAATGCAAGAAGAAAAATGATGAAAAAAATAAATAAAGTAAAAGATAGCAATGGTAATAATGTAGATTTATTAGATAAACTATTTAATGAAATAGCTCCAAAATATGCAGGTAAAAATGTTGGAGGTTATACAAGAATAATTAAAGCTGGTCCAAGAAGAGGAGACGGAGCAGAAGTTGCTATATTACAATTAATATAATTGAATAGAAAAAGAGTTGAATATTGAATTTGACTCTTTTTTTTGTTGATAAAGTTTGAATCAAGTTTGACTATTTAATGCTTATAGTATATAATTTTAACATACTAATTAACTTGATTTTATTAGATTAGACTTTTAAAGATTTTCTTGAATAAAAGAATAAAAATGGAAGATACTACTAAAAGTTAACCTAATAAATTAATGTTAATAAACAAAAGAAGGGGTGTAAAAAGCAAATGAAAATAAAAATGAACAATTCTAGCAAGGGGATTACTTTAATAGCATTAGTAATTACAATTATCGTATTATTAATATTAGCAGGAGTAAGTATAGCAATGTTAACGGGAGATAGTGGAATATTAACACAAGCAACAGAAGCAAAAAAAGCAAATACGGTAGGAGCAGAAAAAGAACAAATAGGGTTAGCAATGCAAAGCTTGAAAATGAAAAAGCAAGCAGATAATGTTTCGACAATAGTAACATCGGCAGAATTGCAAGAGCAATTATTAGGTGATGGAGCAAAAAATGTAACAGTAGAAGATGGGGGAAATGATAATTTAGTAGTAAACTATGAAGATAGTAAAAATTCATATCTCGTAGACCAAGAAGGAAATATAGAGAAAAATGGAGAAATAGAAAATGGACCAGTAGAGCAACCAGAAAATGTAGCTAAATATTGGGAAGTAACAAAAAAATCAGATGAAGAGTGGTATAGTTATAATGATGTATCAAATGGAGATAAAAAAGTAAAAGTAAATACACCAAAATTAGGTGGAAATATGAAACCAATAAAATATGTAGGCCCAGAAGCAGATACTCAAGGAGGAAGTAAGTGGGCAAATGCAATGACAAGTGATGGAAGTATGTTTGTATGGATA
>USFW01000004.1 GCA_900553985.1 uncultured Clostridium sp. | reverse complement strand
ACTCAGACCCTTTCATACTTCAAGTACCGTGAGCATTCCTCATTCGAAAGCCTAACCAATTCTAATCTTCATTCCAGTCGAACGTCAAAATCCAAAAAAATCATAATTATAAACTATTTTCAGCTACTCTACAAGAAGAAACATTGTATACTATGATTAATATAAAAAGTAAAATATTGTATATTAATGATTAATATAAAAAGTAAAATAATATATATTAGTGAGTAATATAAAAAAGTAAAATAAAATATTGTATTTTTAAATGATTTAATATAAAATAGGCATAAAGAAAGTGAGGGTGATAACCGTGGAGAAAAACGAAAGTAGAAAAGTTTATGAGTCGAGAGAAGTAAAAACATATAGAGAAATGATAGAATATTCTACAAAAAATTATGCAAAAAATATAGCATATACATATAAAAAAGATTATACAGCAAAAGAAATAGAATATGTGGAAAAAACATATGAGCAAGTAGGGAAAGATGTAAAAGCATTTTCAACATTATTGTTAAATAAAAATTTAGAAGGAAAAAGAGTAGTTTTAATAGGAAATAATAGATACGAGTGGTGTATAACATATTTTGCAACGACAACAGGAAATATGGTAATAGTTCCAATGGACAAGGCTCTACCAGATAATGAAATAGAAAGTCTAGTAAAAAGAAGTGAAGCAGAAGTCGCTGTATTTGATAAAAAATATGCAGAAGTGATGAAAAAAATAAAAAAAGATGATAGTACAAATCTAAATATGTTAATTTGTATGGACGAAATAGAAGATATTGAAATTGAAAAATTCAGTGATTTACTTAATAAAGGAAATAAATTAGTAGAAAGTGGAGATAAGAAATATGACAAAATAAAAGTAAATCCAAATGAAATGTCAATAATGTTATTTACATCAGGAACAACAAATGAACCAAAAGCAGTAATGTTATCACAAAAAAATATATGTGCAAATCTTACTGATATAGCTTGCTGGGTAAAATTATATCCAACAGATAGATTGTTATCATTTTTACCAATACACCATACATTTGAATGTACAATAACATTCTTATATGGATTTTATTCTGGTTGCACAGTTGCCTTTTGTGATGGATTAAAATATATTCAAAAGAATTTAGCTGAATACAAAATATCAATATTTGTAGCAGTTCCATTAGTTTTAGAAACAATGTATAAAAAGATAACAAAAGCAATTGAAGAAAAAGGAAAAACTAAATTAATAAATACAATGTCAAAAATCTCAAATGCATTATTGAAATGCAAGATAGACTTAAGAAAAGTATTTTTCAAACAAGTATTAGATAATTTTGGAGGGAACTTAAGATTAGTACTATATGGAGCAGCTCCAATGAACAAAGATACAATAGTAGGATTTAACAACTTAGGAATAGATTTAGTACAAGGATATGGATTAACAGAAACATCACCAGTAATTTCAGCAGAAACAGATAAAGAAAAACGACCAGGTTCAGTAGGTTTAGTATTACCAACATTAGAAGCAAAAATTATAAATCCTGATGAAAATGGAGAAGGAGAATTAGCTGTAAAAGGTCCAAGTGTAATGATGGGATATTACAAAAATGACGAAGAAAATAAAAAAGCTCTAAAAGATGGTTGGTTCTATACAGGAGATTATGCATATATAGATAAAGATGGATTTTTATTTATAACAGGAAGAAAAAAAGATATTATAGTATTAAAAAATGGAAAAAATGTATATCCACAAGAAATAGAATTTTTAATAAATAAATTACCATATGTAACAGAATCTTTAGTATATCAAAGAGAAAGAAGTAATACTGATACAATGCTATGTGCAAAAATAGTATATGATAAAGATATAATAAAAGATGTATTAGGAGATAAAAAAGAAGAAGAATATAAAAATATTATTTGGAATGAAATAAAAGAAATAAATAAAACATTGCCAGTTTTCAAACATATAAAAAATATAGATATAACAACAGAACCTTTCGTAAAAACAACAACACAAAAAGTAAAAAGATATGAAGAATTAAAGAAAATTGGACAGGCATAGGGGAAAAGTTAAATTTATTAAAATGAAATGCTAGATAAATTAATAAATATATATTAAAAAAATAAAACAAAAGTAAATTATAAAAATTAAAATTGAAAAAGATACTTATAATTATTTAGACTAAATAAAAACTAAAAAGAAATCATCTCGAAAAGGTTAGAAAACATTAAAAATGTTAATACTATTTTTGAGGTGATTTTTTTGAGTAAAAGAGCAAAAAATAATAAAAGCATAAAAAAGGTAATAATTACTTTTATAATTTCAGTATTAATATGGATTTTGCTATTTTATTTATATATTACATATAGCAAAATAGAAATAAAAGACAGTAATTATCAAACAGAACAAGTACAATCCACAATAAAAGAACAAACTGTGGAAAATGCACAAGAAAACAATGAAAAAATAGCAGATGTAATAGAAGAAACAACACAAAGTATAGTGGGAATTTCAAAATTAAAAAATACAGGAACATCGATATTTTCAAGTAGTACAGAAAATGAATTAGGTTTAGGAACAGGAGTTATAGTAACAGAAGATGGATATATTTTAAGTAATGAACATGTAACAGGAAGTAAATATAGCAAATGTTTTGTTACACTAGAAAATGGAAGAAATTATGATGGGACAATAGTATGGAGTGATACAGACTTAGATTTGTCTTTAGTAAAAATAAGTGCTAATAACTTAAAATGTGTAACACTTGGAGATTCTGATAAAATAAGAGTAGGTGAAGGTGTATATGCAATAGGAAATCCAATAGGATATGAGTTTAGAAGAACAGTTACATCAGGAATAATAAGTGCAAAAAATAGAACAATAAAAATAGAAGATAAAGACAAATCCTCATATATGACAGATTTAATACAAACAGATGCAACAATAAATCCTCGGAAATAGTGGAGGGCCTTTAATTTCCCCAAATGGAGAAGTAATAGGTATAAATACAGTAAAAATATCATCAGCAGAAGGAATTGGATTTGCAATTCCAATAAATATAGTAAAACCAATTATAGAAAGTTATAAAAATACAGGGGAGTTTGAAGAGGCTAGTATAGGAATTTATGCATATGATAGAGAAGTAATACCATATTTGAATAAAACTAATAATATTAATTTAAATAAAGGAATATATGTAGCAGATATATTAAAGAGAGGTGCAGCAGAGAATACAGAATTAAAAGTAGGTGATATAATTAGAAAAATAGATAATGTTGAGTTAAATACAATGAATGATTTACGAAAACATATTTACTCTAAAAAACCAGGAGAGGAAGTTACATTAGATGTGGTAAGAGGAAAAATAAATAAGCAAGTTCAAATTAAGTTAATAAAAAAGCAATATTAATATAAAAAAGGTATTAAGTTAATTAATAGGGAGAGGTTCTAAAAAGAAAAAACCCAGAAGGTAAAAAAGAAAACCTTCTGGGAAAAACTTATTTTTCAAAAAAGCAAAGAACAGACATAGAAGGAATACCATGATTTAAAATATGATGACTTTCTAAATCTTCTAATTGTGAATCAGAGAAGTTTTCAGTCAAAAGATAATTTAAAGTATTCCGAATCCCACTTTTTTGAACCATGTTTTTAATTAAAATATGCATAAAGATGCCCTCCTTATAAAAAGATAATTACATTATAGCATGAATTTACATAAAATTAAATTTACTTTTTATCAAAACTAAAATATAGTATATAAAACGATCCAAAATTATGCAAAATTTATAAAAACCATGTAATATTTATCAAAATAATATTAAAAATTTAAAACTTGTTGAATTTTTTATTAAAATGCAACAAAATTTCAAAAAAATTATTGACAGTTATAAATTTTTGTGATAATATTATTATGTTGTTAAGAAATGGGTCAATAGCTCAGTTGGATAGAGCACACGCCTTCTAAGCGTGGGGTCGGGAGTTCGAATCTCTCTTGGCCCACCATTCTTATAAATAAAAATCCTAAAATAATTCTATTTTAGGATTTTTTGTTATTTTACAGAATGAAAAATATTATTAAATGTTAAATATTCTTGAAACATTATTTCAATTTTTAGAATCATTTTTACCAGAAATATAAATTTTTTTTATTTTTTCCATTTCTAATATAGAAAGTTCTTTTATGGAATAGTAATCACCATTATTAACACATGAAATTATAGATTTTAAAAAATTTAAGTAGTATTCATTACTTATCATAATATTCTCCTTTTACATACAAATTTTTCCAGAATATATCTTTAAAAAAACAGGTATAACTAATAGTGATACTCTGAGCTTGTAACAATATACCATTTTTTAGCATAGTTTTCAAGTGCTATAGCCGAAAAATGTAATATTTTGTAAAATAAATTGTTGCATTTTTTATATGTTTTAGGTTTCGAGAATGATTGTTATACTTATAATGATACTTTTTATGGGAGGATAACTATTATGGATTCTTTTTCAAAATTAGAAATTGATAAGTTTTTTGGAAAAATAATTAGAGAATATAGAATAAAAAGAGGGATTACACAAGCAGAATTATCAGAAGAATTAGGGATATCAATTAAATATGTATCAAGACTTGAAAATGGCTATAGTGGAATAAAAAGGCAAACTCTAATTAATTGTATGAATTTATTAGGGATTTCTCCAAATATAATCTTTAGTGAGTTTATAACTAACAAAGAGGTTATTGATAAAATAGAAATAAGCAATAAATTGGAAAAATTATCTCCAAAACAAATAACTTTTGTTGATGGAATTATTGATTTAATGTGCAATTACGAAGAAAATATATAAAATAAAAGTACAAGTACTAAATATTTATTTTAGTAAAAATTTAAATATTATAGTTCTTGTACTTTTTATATCTTTAGAAAAACAAGCAAATATACTATATAAAATAATTTAAATATTATTATCTTAAAGACTTATAAAGATTGTTACAGATTATTCTTGCCAAAAAGCCTTATAAGTTCTATAAGCAGAATATACGTCATATTTACTAGTAACTTCATATGGAGCATGCATTGATAAAACAGGAACACCTAAGTCAATTACATCAGCACCTTTATTTGCAATTATATATGCAATAGTGCCTCCACCTCCAATATCAACTTTTCCAAGTTCAGCAATTTGATATTTAATATCGTTTTTCTCTAAAAGACTTCTAATCCAAGCAACATATTCTGCGTTTGCATCAGAAGCACCAGATTTTCCTCTAGCACCTGTATATTTATTCAAGCTAATACCTTTACCTAGAAAACCTGCATTTTCTCTATCAGAAACAGATGCATAAATTGGATCATATCCTGCATCAACATCAGAAGATAGCATTTTTGAAAAACAAAATACTCTATCTAATAAATTGGGTTTATTAACACCTATTTTATTTAATATTTCTGAAACAAAGAAGTCAAACATATGAGACTCCATACCTGTATTTCCCATACTACCTATTTCTTCTTTATCAGATAAAATACAAACAGCTGTATTTTTTACATTATCTAATTCCATCATAGCCATAAGTGATGTATAGGCACAAACCTTATCATCTTGACCGTAAGCTGCAATTAAACCACTATCAAATCCTAAACTTCTAGCTTTAAATTCTGGAACTAATTCTATTTCTGAACTAGATAAATCAGCTTCGGTAATACCATATTTTTGATTTAATATATTTAATATATTTAATTTTACTAAATCAGTTCCCTTTTCGTTACCAAAAGGAATGCTTCCAACTAATAGTTTTAAATCTTCTCCATCGATTCCATCTTTTAATTTCTTTTGCATTTGATCTTGCGCTAAATGAGGTAATAAATCTGTTATTGTGAAAATTGGATCTGCTGAATCTTCACCTATACAAATATCTATTTTTTCACCATTTGGTTTTACTATTCTTCCATGAATTGCAAGTGGGATTGTAGTCCATTGATATTTTTTAATACCACCATAATAATGAGTTTTAAAATAAGCTAATTCAGTATCTTCACACAAAGGATTAGGCTTTAAATCTAATCTAGGAGAATCAACATGAGAACCTATAATGTGTAAACCGTTTTCAATAGGCTCAGTTCCAATAATTGCTAAATACATACTTTTTTCTCTATTGATAAAATAGATTTTATCTCCTGGTTTTAATGAATCAAACTCCATAATATCCTTATATCCATTTTCATCAGCTAATTTTCTTGCATTTTTAATAAATTCTCTTTCAGTTTTAGAAACATTTAAAAAACTCATATAATTATCAGAAAATTCAAATATTTTGTTTTTTTCTTCATCATTCAAATCTTTCCAACCATTTTCTTTTTTGTTAAAAAGTTTATCTTTTAATTCTTCACTCATTTTATACCTCCAATTTTTATTAATATTGTCTAAGAAAAAATAATTAATATTGTATTGCTTTAATACAGTTTTTATATATACATTAGGTAAAATAGTTTATTAAAAATATTAATGTGGATTTTCTTAACTGTTTTATAGTATATCATTATAGTCAATAATTTTCTAGTATTTTACTATTTTTTCAATTTTGAGTTTTTTTATTCAATTAGAAGTAGATATATTTTTAAATTTTCTTTATTTTTATTGACTTGCAAGATTTTTTTTGCTACAATTCCATTAATAAATCATATATTTATATATATTTATTTTCGTTTATTGAACTAGATTTCTCCTATAATAGTAATCTAGTTCTTTTTTTGTGTAAAAAAATTTTATTAGATAAGTATTTTTGCTACTGGAAATGATGATAATCATTATTTGGGAATTTTGAAATACTTATTTTATCCAGAAAAAAACATGAAGAAAAAAGTCAAAAGTAGTAGAAAAAAATATTATAAATATGATACAATATATTATCTAAAAAAATAAAGAAAGAAGGGATGGAACAGAAAATGAAATTAAAAAAATTATGCATCACTATGATAATAATGAGCACAATTTTATTTAGCACAACAACAGTTTTTGCAGAAAGCTTAAACACGAAATTAACAGCAAACAAAACAGAAATTCAAGCAATTAAGGAAGAAGAAATTATTCTTAACTTAGAAATGAAAGATTTTCAAGAAATTGAAGATGGGTTATATGCATATAAAGGACAAATTCAATATGACAAAAATGTTTTTTACGAATTAGAAACAAAGAGTTTTGAAACAAAAAATATGTGGACAAACTTCGAGTATAATAATGAAAATAATGAATTTGTGTTAATAAAAAAAGCAGGAACAATTAATCCAGAAGAGTTTTTGCAAATAAAATTAAAAGTAAAAAGTAATGCAAAAGCAGGAGAGTCAAATATAATAATTAAGAATCAAGCAACTTCTCAAGGAAAAAAAGATATAGAAATACAAGATTCAAAGATAGATATCAAAGTTATTCAAGAAGAAACTAACCCAGATGGTGGTAATAAGCCAGGAACAGATGATAGCCAAGGTAATAATAATCAAGATAATAACAATCAGGAAAACAATGGTAATCAAGGAAATAACAATCAAGAAAATGCTAATGGAGGACAAGAAAACAATTCACAAAACAATCAAAATAAACCTAATAAGCCTCAAACAGATATACCAAAAACAGGATTAGGAAATACTGAAACTTTTATATTTATTGCAATAGAAATAGTATTACTAATTGCAATATATTCATTCATAAAATACAAAAAAATTGATAAAAAAATAAAGGCTAAAGACAAAAAGATAATAGGAATGATATTAGCAATTATTTTAACAGCACAATTAGCAGGAACTACATATGCAACAATTATAGATAACTCCAAAAAGGGAGAAGTAAATGATGATGGATTGATTGATTATACAGATGTAGAATTAATCGAAAAACATCTAATAGGACTTGAAAGATTAGCAGTTCATAAATTAGAAAATGCAGACTTAAATAATGACCAAAAAATAACAGTAACAGACTTAACACTTTTAATAAAGAAGATAGAAAATAAAAGAAAATATGTAGTAGAACTAGAAAATATTAATACAGAAAATTACTATCCAAATAAAAATCAAGAAATAGAAATATCATTTATAGGGAAAATAAATTATGATGACACTGAGATAAAGAAAGTAATAATAAATAATGCAGAATATGAAGTAAAAAGAACAATCGAAGGTGGAAATGAGTACAAAATAAAAATAAATGTAGGAAATATAGCAGAGAAAAAAGAATTAAAATTTTCAAAAGTTATACTTTCTACAGATGAAGAAGTAAAAGTAGATTATAATTTTGCTATAAGTGTATTAAAAGAAAAGCCTTTTATAGATGAAAAATCATATAAGCTAGAAGAAACATTTGAACAAAAAGCAAATATTAGCTTTGAATTAATAGATGCAGAAAACAGTATTACTTCAGCGCAATTTACAGCATATGAAAAAACAGAAGGGAAAGATAAAATAGTAGTTCAAAATGCTATAAAATCAGGAAATAATAAACAAGAAATACCAGTACAAGATGGAAAAAGTTATGTTGTTAAAATAGAAGTAAATTATAATTTAGCACCAGAACAATTACCAGAAAATGAATATAAAGGAGAAAGTATAATCTACTCAAAAGAATTCACTGTTAATTTAGATTATAAATTTAAAATATCTAATATACAAACCTTAAAAAATGATGTAATAAGTGCAACATTTACAAGAGGAGAACAAATTCAAGTTTTATTTGATAGTACAAATGTAGCCTTTGAAACTACTAAAAATAATATATTCAAACCAGCTATTGTAACAATTAATGGAAAAGAATATAAAATAATAGAAAAAAATAATCATTATATTACAACAATAGATGGAATTGAAAATTTAGGAAATCAAACAATAACAATAGAAAAAGTAAAACTTGAAAATGGAAAAGAATTTACTTTAGATAAAAATAACAATATTCAAGTTAAAATAGAAGAAAAGAAACCTAGCATAACTAATTTTGAAGCACAAGAAAGCATAATAGATAAAAATATTAAAATTAAATTTAATATTGTAGATGAAGGAAAATCAATAGAAAGTGCAAAAGTTATAATTTATGATGCTAAAAAGAACGTAATTGAAAGTAAAGATTTAAACTTAGAAGAAATAAGAAAAGGCATAATAGAAACAACACTAAAAACAAAAAACTCAACAAAATATACAGCACAAATAGTTGCAAGTTACAGAGTAACAGATACAGAAATATCAAAAAATAAAATATTATTAGAACAAGAAATACCAGCAATTATTTATGCAGATATAAAACAAGCACAAATAGACAAAACAGAAGTAGAAAAAAATGAAGCAGTAAATATAACATATGAAATAGAAACAAATAGTGAACAGCCAATAGAAAAAATTCGTGTAAATAGCATAAATTATAAAGCAACAAAATTACCTAATGGAAAATACAAAATCACAGTTCAAACTGGAAATATAGCACAATTACTAAATATAGAAACAACAAAAATAATTTTTAAAGACGGAACAGAAATAGATAGTAAAAACACATTACAAGTAAATGTTCTAAAAGACATACCAACAATTAGTGATGTAAAACAAGAAGACAGTTTAGGACGAAAAGAGGTAACTTTAAGTTTTTCAATAAATGATATAGACAATAGTTATATAAGTGGAAAGGTGCAATTATTAAATAAAGACCAAATTGTAGAAGAAAAAGAAATTATAAAAGATGAAAATGGAAAAGGAAGAGTTACTTTTGATCATGTAGAAGAAGGCATTTCTTATACAGCAAAAGTTTTAGGTACATATAATAGGTTTACAGCAACAGAAGAATATATTCAAAAAGAGCAATTATTAAAACAAATACCAATTACACTAATACATGATTACAAACTAGAAGTTAAAGAATTAAAGACATCTAGTAAAGAAAAGGATACAATATATTTTAATAAAAATGAAGAAATAATTCTAAATTTTACTAGCACAAATGCATCTGATTTTATACCTGAAAATGTAATTATAAATGGAAAAACATATAAAACAACAAGAAAAACAGGAACAGACAAGTATTCAGTTATATTACCAGGTTATGATGCAAGTGGAAAAAAAGAAATAAAAATAGAAAATGTAGTTCTATCAAATGGTGTAGAATTAAAACTTATAAATGAAGCCAAAATAGAAATAGAAGTCCTAAAAGATAAACCTACAATAACGGAATTTTCATATAATGAAGAGACAGAAAATCAAAATAAAATAAAAGCAAAATTTGTATTAAATGACAATGAACAAACAATTGTAAATGGAAAAATTATTATTACAGACAAAAACAAAAATGAAATAAAAACACAAGATTTACAAGCAAACAATAATGAAATAATTTTTGATAAAACAAATAGTGAATATTACTATATAAAAGTAGTAGCAGATTATAACTTAGGAACAGATGAAAATAATTCACACAAATCTCAACTTCTATTAGAAAAAGAAATGGAATTTACAATCCGAAAAATAGAAATGAAAGATGTATTAGACGTATATTTATACAGAAAAAATGGAGATAAAATTGAGGAAGTAACAAGTTTATATACTTATGAATTAGAAAAAGCAGATCAATTTTTAGTAAAAGTTGAAATGAAAGATATGCCTACATTTTATGCACCATTAAAAGGATATAGAGAAGAAAATAAAATATTAAAACTTGAATTAGATTATGAGAATGTAGTCCAATATGAAAACTATATGAAAAAAGATAAGCTAGAAGTAGACTATGGAACAGTAGAAAACTATAAAGCTACTAATAATTCATTAGCAAATTTAATAAAGAAAATGAGAGAAAATCCAAATGGAACATATGAATTGACTAGAGACTATGATGCATCAACAATTTCAGGTGACAATAGATCTTTATTAGGAGCAGACATAAGATTTAAAGGAACATTAAATGGTAATGGACACAAAATATATAATTTATCTAAACCAATTTTTGACTATATTGAAGGTGCAACTATTAAAGACTTAGTTCTAGAAAATATTTACTTATCAAATACAAATGATGTAACAGGAAGAGGAGCTCTTGCAAATGAAACAAGCAATAGCAACCTAAAAAATGTTCATGTTAAAGATGTAGCTATTACAACATCTTTAATGTACTCATATTATGGTGGATTAACTGGAAAAGTTATAAGTAGTACAGTTAAAGAATGTAGTGTTACAGGACTTAATATAACAGGACCACAAAATACGATTGTTGGAGGAATTGGAGGAATTACAGGATATATTAATAGCTCTACAATAGAAAATTGTTATGTAATAGGTTCAATTGCAGGAAATACAGAAATGGGAGGAATAGCAGGACTTGTAGATAGATATGTTTCTGAGCAAAGTTATATTAAAAACTGTATAGCAAAAGTAAATATAGATGCAACAGGAGGACCATATGGAGTTGGGGGAATAGTAGGTTTTGCAAAAGATGCAACCCAAATCAAATTGAAGCAAAATATTAGTTTTGCCACAGGAAAAAATTCTCATAAATTATATGGTGCAAATGCTAGTTTAGATATATTTACTAAAAACTATGTAATGGAAGAATCAACATTAACAGATAACAATAATATACAAATTGAAAAAATATCTAAAAATGACTTCAATGAGGAATTTTGCAAAAAACAAGCAGGACTTGATGAAAATATATGGAATTTAGCAGAATGTAGCTATAATAAAATACCAACATTAAAAAATGACGATCCTAACAAGGCGAAAGAAGAAACAGACCCAAAAGCATTATACATACCAGATAAGACTAGACTAGAAAAAATGGCAGAATATAATAAAGAAAAAGAAATTTTATATAGTAATTTATATAAATTAATGCCATTTTATGATGCAAAATATTTAGTATTAGACGGAACTAAAATTAGTAAAGACTATGTATTAAGTAAAAAAATAATAAAAACAGTATTACCATATGATAATAAAGGAAATTTGGTGGTTGCTATTACAAAAGAAAGTTATAAAAATCTAAATTCTATAAAAGTTGTATTTGATGATAACACAACTAAAAATTATACTCTAAAATTTAAAGATACATATGGAAACATAGCAAATTATCATATCAATGAACTAAATGTGGAATACAATTTTGATAAATATATTATAAAACAAGATGCAACAATTATAAATGATTTAAGCAATTATATACAAAACTTAGAATATGAAAAAGACTTAAAAGGAATGGTAGCTCTAGATAGAGGTCATCCAGCATATAAAGAACATTTTAATGAAAATATAAGAAAAAGAGAAAATGTAAATAATTTCATTTATAAATATTTAGCTAATGCAAGTGGATATAGTATAACAATGGAAAATGAAATACTAAACACAATAGTAAAAAATAAATTACTTAATAGTAATGAAATAAAAAGAATTCTATTTGCATATAATTATTATTCTCGTTTCTATGGAATAAATATGGATGGAGCAAACATGTTAGACATTATGTTGTTCAAGGGAGAATTATATAGAGAAAATACAAAAGTAAATGATTTAATATCAGAATTTTGGAACAGCAAATGGAAAAACAGTCATATGAATTATCAATTTTATAGAGATACATTAGCTCCTAGATTTGGAATAGCGCAAATAGGAGACTTTATTGAATACAATATTAAAATTTTAACAGATAACAAAAATCCAAATGATTGGTTTACAGCAAACTTTAAAGGACCTTTAGTAGAAACTCAAGCAAAAGGGCATGAAGAAAGTGATATCGATTACAGAGCATGGACACAACTAAAAAAGAGACCAGAATATATGCTATCGCTTTTAACATTACCAGAAAATGCAGGGTATATGATATCAACACCAACAGTATTTTTTGTAGGTTCACAAAGAGTATATATAACAGATCCTACAAACAAAACACAACAACAAACATTACTAAATAAAATGCAAAACTTTGCAAACCAAGTAGCAACATTCTATGGAACAGCAGCAGGATTTATAGAAAGCAAATATTTTAACAATATATGTGATATAGCTATAGATACTAGATTTTTACCAGGATTAGGAGAGCAATTTAATGCAAAAACCAATGATTTATTCCACAAGAATTTTAATGAGATATTAAATGAATGGTCTATGATAGGTGGAGTAGGAGCATATGCAGGAAGTCAAAGAATATATTTTGTAGTAAATCATGCACTAAATAGTTATTCTACTTGGACACATGAAACAGGTCATAACCAAACAGCGAGATTATTTTTTAAAAACAACGGATTTAGACCAATAGGCGGAGGAGCCTCATCTGATGGAATAAGTGGATCAGAGGATTATACAGATGGAAATACATCTCAAGGAGCAGGAGATGGAGACATAAACTTTAATTTAAGTTATAATTACAATGATAACCAAATGGTTACAACAAATTTAACACCAGAAAGAATCAACTCTAAAGAAAAAATTGAAAGCTACTATAAAAGAATGTTCGAAACAATTGACTTTTTAGATTATGTAGAAGCAAAAGCATTTTTAGAATTAACACCAGAAGAACAATCAAAAGTAGCAGTACAAATTTACTATCCAAATGCACCAAAAGATTATTCAACAGTAGGATGGAAAACAATTTCAAAAGAAGAATTTGAAAAAATGAACTTAAAAACAGTAAATGATTTATGGGATAATCAAATTACTATAAAGCCAGGAGTAACAGGAAACACAACACAAACAGGAGAAGGAGCTTATGGTTCAGAAGGTATGTATATCAGAAGATGGTATCAACCATATAATGAAAATGGAAGAACACATACCTACGGATTTAAATATACAGCTTGGCAAATGCTTGGAATAGGTGGATATGATGGTGGTTATGTTACTTATTATAGTGGAAAAAGCAAAAATGATTTAGAGGCTATTAAGAAGATTACAAATGATAGTACAATGACATGGGAAAAATTCAAACAAGAGCGTTACAAATTAATGGAAGACAGCTGGAATAAAGTAACATATGTAAATGCTGATGAATTAAAGGAAACATATATAAATGCCCTAAAAATAGATGCACAAAATGGAGATAGAAATGTAACAAATAGTACAAATGTTAGAAGAAGAAACTATCACTATGTAAAACGAATAACAGATGATTTTAGACAAGAAGTATTAAATGGTGAAAATGAAACAAATAAAGTGCATATAAAATCAGCAAAAGAATTCAAACAAAAACTAAAAGAAAATCCATCAGGATATTATGTATTAGATAATGATATAGATGTATCTTCACTAACTGGAGAAAATGCAATAATAGATGGAAACTTTATAGGAAAAATAGATGGACAAGGTCATAAAATAACAGGAAACACATTACCAATTTTCGATACATTAAAACTTGCACATATTTCAAACTTAAAATTAGAAAATAGTAAAATTTCTAATACAGTAGCAGATGTAGGAGCATTAGCAAGAAAAGCAGAATATAGTGAAATAGAAAATGTAATAGGAAATAAAATAGAAGTTATATCAACCAACAAACAAATTGGTGGACTAATTGGAAGTATGACAAACTCTTCTATAACAAATACCCATATAACAGATGCCACGATATCAGGAAATACCAGAGTTGGTATGATTGCAGGATATCTAGGACAAAGCCAAATACAAGAAAGTTCAGCAAATGGAAAAGTAAAATCAAAAGGAAATGCAATAGGAGGTCTAATAGGAGAAGTTCATAATAGATCTATCATTTTAAACTCTTATTCAATAGGAAATGTACAAGGAAATACTAATATTGGAGGGCTAATAGGATTATTAACAAATTCCTCTGTTACAAAAAGTTTCAGTAATGCAACTGTAAATGGAACAAATGCAGTAGCAGGATTTATAGGAAAATCAACAAACAACTCAACAGTTCAAAACAATATTTCACTTGGAAACCAATATAAGCAATATAAATTTGATGGAGCAACAGAAAAAGAGCAACTAAGTAATTATAAAGGAAATTATGAATATGAAGACAACACAGGAACTTCTACATTAGAGAGAAAAGACATTAACTTTGATGGAAAAATAAAAGTTGCAACAAAATCAGAAATTACAAATCAGAACTTCTATAAAAATACTTTAGGATGGAACGAAAAGGTATGGGACTTTACAGGAATAGTAAATGAAGAAGTTCCAAGATTAAAAAATCTAGACCCTAACAAAAACATACCTATTATATTAAGAGAAAATATAAACTCAGTAGATGAATTTATAGAAAAACTATCAACAAAACCAGATGGAAGATATACATTAACAAAAGACTTAGACTTCTCAGGAAAGACCTATAATCTAGGAAGTTCAGTAATAGCAGGAACATTCTTCGGAGTAATTGACGGAAATGGACACACAATAAAGAATCTAAGTAATGCTAGTATATTTGAACAATTTAGTGGAACAGCACAAAACTTAAATATAGAAAACTTCCAACATGGAATAGTATGGAATAAACCACCATATACGCAATATATAGACACTTGGAACAGCGACAAAACTCAAAACAATGTAGCAGCATTTACAAAAAAATCAACAGAAGCAAAATTCTATAATATGAGATTTAATAAAATCATTATGACAGGAAACAATAATATTGCAGTAATAACAGTAAATGATAAAGATTCAGTATTTGAAAAAATAAATGTAACAGAAGCATTTATAATGACAGAATCAAAAATTGCTAACTGTGGAAACAAATCTTCAACATTTATTAGCGAAAAAACAGGAGGAAGCATTAAAAACTGTTATGTTCAAGGCGAAATGCACACAGCAGGAAGTGAAAGTGGATCAGTTATAGGATTAAGCCATGGTGGAATTAAAATTGAAAATGTAGTAGCTAATATTATAGGTAGAGGATATAAAGAAGAAACTGCCAAAAATAGTGGATTATTTATAGGAAAAATAGAAGGAAAAACAGAAATCAAAAATTCTATATCTATAGGAAAAACACTATATGATATTTTACTTAATAAATTTGCCATGATACCAAATGCAGCAAACATAGAATTTATTACAAATTGCTATGAAAATGCAGATGAACAAGGAATTTCAAATAGGAATGGAACAAATATAAAAGAAGTAACAAAAGAACAATTATTAAGCAAAGAATTCTATAAAAATATATTACACTTAGATGAAAGCATATGGGACTTAGACAATATAGAAGAAAGAAACTATTCAGAAAGCCCATTCCCATATAGTCCAGATCCTACAAAATTCCCAAAGATAATTGATTTTGGAGGATTAAGAAAATAATATTAAAAAGAAGATAGAGAAGTCTATCTTCTTTTTTTGTGTATATTTAAAAACTCTGATTTTATTGTGAAAATAAATTTTGAAGTTAAATTTTTTCGTTTTGTGTTGCAAACTAAAAAGTTTAATAGGGTTTATATATAATAAAAAGGAAAATAAAAAACCTTCAAACGCATTTGAAGGTTTTGGTGCAGCAGGAGGAATTCGAATCCCCGACCTCTCGGTTCGTAGCCGAGTGCTCTATCCAGCTAAGCTACTGCTGCATATTGATATAAAATCTACTATTACATTATAAGGTATAAATAAAAAAATTTCAATAAAATTTAAAAAAATTTTCAAAAAATCTTGCAAATGTTAAAAAAATGTGTTATATTATATAGGCATTAGGAAAAATCGAGGTGTAGCGCAGTTGGTAGCGCGCGTGGTTTGGGACCATGAGGTCGCAGGTTCGATCCCTGTCACCTCGACCATATTTAGAGCTGTTTTCAAGAAAATTCGAAAGAACTTGAAAGCAGTTTTTATTATATAAAGATACTATTTTCTAGGATTTTAGGAAATAGTTGTTTTTAGTTTAATTCTAAAAAGTTCTAAAAAATTCTTAAAAATCCGATTATTTTGTTCCGCAAAATGTTCCGCAATGAATTTTTGCCATTAGAAAAATGTTCAGAAATGTTCCGCAAACCAAAATCAATTGATATTTCAACACTTTCAGGATTTTCAAAACTGAAAGGAGAACTATTGTTATGGATTTTATACCCTACAAATCACATGAAACATTGGAGCATAAATACTATCAAATTCCACAAGAATTATTTGTAAATGAAAAATATAAAAACAAATTAAATTCAGATAGTAAAATTCTATATGCTTTTTTATTAGATAGATTATCTTTATCTAAAAAAAATCATTGGATAGATGAAGAAAATAATGTTTATCTAATTTTTACAAGAGAAGAAGTACAAGAAAAATTAAATTTATCAGATAAAACAGTTACTAAATCATTCAAAATATTAATGGAAGTAAATCTTGTTCAAGAAAAAAGACAAGGTTTAGGAAAACCTAATTTAATATATGTTGGAAAGATTAATCATTCAGACTCGGAGAATTTACGATTCTTGAATCGTAAAAATTACGACTCTGGAATAGAAGAATCTACGACTCTTGACTCGGAAAATTTACGAGGAATCAATACTAATAATATCAAGACTAATATAATCAATACTGATTGGATTTAGGTCAAGTTTTTAGACACATTTTTCTACGAATTTTTATAAAATATTCCAGCTTTGCTGGAGGAGTTGTTATAAATATTAAAGAAAATCTTTAACATTTATAGCAACTTTAAATTATGCTATATTTTTAATATATTCATTATATTTTTCATCTGGTGTTTTATAGTTAAGACTACTATGTATTCTAACATTATTATACCAACTTTCTATAAATTCAAATATAGCTAATTTTGCTTCATTAAATGTTTTATACGTATTTACATTTACTTCTTCTTTTTTTAATATGGCATTGAAGCTTTCCATACTTGCATTATCATACGGATATCCTTTTTTGCTGTAAGAATGTATCACTTCATTTTCTATTAAGATTTTTTCATATTCTTTTGATGTATATTGACTTCCTAAATCTGAATGAAATATCATTCCTTTTTTTATACCTCTTTGTATCTTTGCTTTTTTAAATGCCGATATTACTAATTCTGTTGTCATATTTACTCCATATGACCAGCCTATTACTTTTAAATCAAATAAGTCCATTACTATTTCTAAATATGTCCAACCTGTTTCTTTTGTATAAATATATGTTATATCTCCAACCCATTTTTCAATAGGTTTCTCAGCTTTGAAATTTTGTTCCAATAAATTCTTTTTATTTGTGTCATCTACTTTTTTATTTCCTTTATGATTATATTTTTTTACTATTATACTTTTAAGTCCTAGTAATTTCATTCTTCTAGCAACTCTTTTTTGACTTACTTTTATTCCTTGTTTATTTAGTATTTTTGTTATTTTTGGAGATCCATATCTTTTTTTGATTTTTCATACTCTTCTTTTATATTTTTATCTAATTCTTCATTTGCTTTTTTATATGAATTTTCTCTATTTTGTTTATGATAGTAATACACTGAATGATGTAATTTTACTGCTCTACACAAACTTCTCACATCATAAATATCTTTTAACATATCTATAAATTTTATTTTATCTTCTGTTGTCTTGAGAATATGGCTAGTGCTTTTTTTAGTATTTCATTTTCTATTTTTATTTCTTGATTTTCTTTTTGTAATTTTAAAATTTCATCATTACTTGTTATTTCTCCTGTTGATGTTTTTATTCTTCCATATTTTTTTATCCATGCTCTTACATTTCCTTCTGATGTGCCATATTCTCTTGCTAATTCTGACTTGTTTTTATTCCCATTTTCATATAATTCTACAATTGTTTTTTTAAATTCCTCTGTATATGTTTTCATATCTTAGACACTCCTTTTACATTTACATAATATTATATCATTTTTTTCTCGATTCGTAAAATTTTGTGTCTATATATCTATTCTAACACCAGATTTAAGTTAGATGAAAGGAGGTCTATAATGTATGAATTCACCCCATTTAAGAAAACAGACAAGCTTTCTTATGAAAGTTTTATACAATTTCCAAGAGAATTATTAAATAGAGAAGAATATAAAGTTCTATCACCTAATGCTATGTTACTATATTCTATTTTGACCGATAGGTTAGAATTATCATTTAAACAAATAGAAAGTAACAAAAAAATACAATTCTATGATGCTAAAGGCGATATGTATGTAATTTTTAAGAGAGAAGAAATACAGGAAAAAATACATATAAAACGTTCAGCATTAGATACAGCTTTAGTGCAATTAAAAGAATGTAATCTTATAAAAGAGAAAAAGCAAGGCAAAAATATGCCAAATATTATTTATTTAGGCAAAACAATAGGAATGATAGAAAGTGAAAAAATAGAAAAATTTAGGAGTGTTGAAAATCAGCAGTTAGGAGTGCATGAAATCAACACTCTTGAGTGTAAAAAATCGACAGTCCATAATAGCAATAATAATAAATATATAAATAATAACAATAAAGGCTATCAAGGAAAAAAGAATACTTATCAAGGCAGAGTTTATCCACCTGGATATTTAGACAAGCTATATGCTAATTATAATTCACCCAATGATAGTGTTAAAGATTATAAAAAATCAAACGCAATCACCAATTTAAACGATTTGATAGAAAATAATGATTAAGGAGGATTTGAAAATGAAAAATGTTAAAGGAAAAGACAGATTTGTAGATGAAAAAACAGGAATTAAATATATAAAACAAGGCGATTATTATTTGCCTAATTTAGTATTAGCTCCAGAAGAAACAAATTATACAATTGGAAAATATGGCAGAATGAAATTGAATTATTTAAAAAATCATAAAAAAGCTGAATATATCATTTTATTTATGGATGTCAAATTAAATAGATATTTACACGAGATAGATATTGCATGTGAAGATAGAATCAAAACAATTATATCTCAGTTAATAAAACAAGAAAATGTAAGTGAAGAACTAAAAGCAACTAATCAAATGGAATGGGTTTGCAGGATGAATTCAATTAAAAATAGCGCTGAAGAAATTGTATTAAGTGAATTAATTTATGTATAGGAGGTACAAAAATGGATGAAGTAAGATTATATGAAATGTATTTAAATGAGGCTATTGAAGAAAAGCAGATTTAATAAATAGAAATGAAGATTATAAAAATTTGAGAGAAAAATTTAATGATATTATGAATAAATATCCAAATTTACAATTTATACTAGAAGATAGGGAAATGATATTAGATGAAACTGAATGTAAAATGTTACAAAAACTAACTAAAATTTATATGGGAATTTGTGATTTTGAAGAAAAAGAAATATTCCTTTTAGGTGGTAAAGAGATGTATTTTTACTTAAAAGATACAGGCATTATCAAAGAAAAATAAATCACATTTAGTAGCAATAAAAATACTTTTTAGAAGAGATTTCAAATGAGATTTCTTCTTTTTTTGTACCAATTTTTTTAAAAATGGGGTTAGAAATTGGCACATATCAGCAAATGAAATATTTAAAGCAAGCGACGCATTTATACTCCCGTATAAATACAGCTTGTCATTTTTTGAAAAAATGAATTGATGGGGAAATTCTTTCCCCAAACCCCATAAAAATTTTGAAAGGAGCAAATAAAATTATGAGAGAAAGAACAATCAAAAAACAATTTTGGATAAACAAAAACGAAGAAAATTTATTAAAAGAAAAATCTAAAAGAACAGGTTTAAGTGAAGCTGAAATTTTAAGAAGTTGTATTAAAGGTTATAAAATAAAAGAACAACCTACAGAAGAAATTAGAGAATTTACGAAACAAATTTCTGGCATAGCAAATAATATAAATCAAATAGCATGAGAGTTAATATAAGAGGATGTGCTGGGGCAGATGAACTTGATTATTTAAGAAATACTATTAATCAATTTATTTTAGAATTCCAAAAGAAAATATATTCAAGAGAATAGGAGGTGATTTTAATGGCGGTAATAAAAATAAAAACAATTAAAAGTAATTTACAAGCAGTTATCAATTATGGTAAAAATGGAGAAAAAACAGAACATGGAATTTTAGTATCAGGTATTAATTGTAATGTGGATACTATTTATGAAGAAATGGCACTTACAAAAAAATTCTTTCATAAAGAAGGCAAAACATTAGGTTATCATATAATACAATCATTTAAAGGATATGAAGTACCTCCAGAAAAAGCGAATCAAATTGGAAAAGAACTTGCTGAAGAACTATGGGGAGATAAATATCAAGTTGTTATTTGTACTCATATAAATAAGCAAAATATCCATAATCACATAATTATAAATTCTGTTTCTTTTGTAGATGGAAATAAATATCATAATTCTAATGCAGAAATTGCATTTATGAAAGAAGCTTCTGACAGATTATGTTTAAATTATGGGCTATCTATTGTAAATACTCCTAAAGCTGATAAAGAAAAAGAATTTAGGCAAAAGAATATTGATTATTTTAACCGTAGAGATGAAAAAATGCAAAAGATTATAACTGATATAGATGAAACAATAAATTCTGTTAAAAAGTATTCTGACTTTAAATTAGTTCTAAAAGCAAAAGGCTATGAAAATATTAAAGATGGTGGCAAATATCTTACAATGAAAACACCTTATTTTTCAAGAAATGTAAGAATTGATAGGGTTTTTGGAGATAAATATTCAGTTCAAGGAATTAAAGAAAGAATTTATGGATATTCAAAAGAAGAATTACCACCAGTTGCAAATTTTAAAAAGAAATATTATAGAAAAATATATACTGGACCAAAAATAAATAAATTTTTATTGCAAACAAGCTCACTATATAGATTATATGTGCATTATTTATATGCTTTTAAAATATTACCTGCTAAAAATGAATATAAAGAAATGACACCAGAGTATTATAAGCAAAAGAGAAAAAATAATATGATATTTGAAGAAATTAATTTTCTAGCTAGGCACAAATTTAAGTCTATTAAAGAACTAGAAAATTATAAAATAGATTTAGAATGTAAATTGCTTAACCTGAAAGGAAAAAGGGAAAATTTATGGAGAAAATATCATAAAGGTACAAATGATAATGATAAAAATATAATTAAAAAGGAAATTATTGAACTTACTGAAAATATTGATATTATTTATGCACAAAGAAAGGCTTGTGATAGGATTATAAAAAGATACTATGTAATTAGGGAGGAATATAAGAAAAAAAGTAAAAAAGAAGATAGGGTTCAGGAATTAGCTAAAATTGATAAAAAGAAATCTTTAAAAGTTAGGTAAAAATCTATAAAAAGAAAAGTCAGAAATTATTAATAAATAATAACTGACTTTTCTTTGTTACATTAATATAAAAGAATAATTAATTGACAACTGACTATTAATCAACAAGTCTAATAAGAATTCTCTTTCCAACTCGCACATCACCTGGTGTGGCAATATCATCGATTGAGAACGTTGTTTTTTTGTCAGTAGACTTTATGCCAGACTGCTTAAACATACGTCTAATTTCTGAGTTGGACATACCAAGATTTGCTCTGCAAAGTAATGAAAATAAGCTTTCTCCTTCTTTAATTTTAATCTTTTCAAAATCCTCATCTTTAAGTTCACGAGTTGAGAATTTTCTTTCAAAAGATTCACGAGCCATTTCACCAAATTTCATATCGTGATGTTGCATACCAATAAAGAAAGAAGCTAACTGTTTTTTTGCTTCATTAGGGTTAGCTTTAATGAACTTTTCAAGATCATTTAAGTCAGAATTCGTAATAAAAGCAAAACACTTAAAGTAAGGAAGAATTAAATCATCCTTAATGGACATGAACTTTCCAAATTTCTCATTATCATCTTCCAAAACAGCAATTGCATTTCCAAATGATTTAGACATTTTTCTACCATCATTAGATGTTCCCTCCAAAATAGGAGTCATTAATGCAATTTCGGGTTTCATTCCTTTTTTCTCCATAATATCACGGCACTGCATAAAGTTAAGAAGCTGGTCAACTCCTCCAATCTCAATATCAGCATTGAGAGCTACAGAGTCTATTCCCATTAATGGTCCATAGCACACCTCTGCTAAAGATACTGAAGAACCATTTTCCATTCTTGACTTAAAATCTTTTCTCTGTGCAGCCTGCGTAAGAGAAACTAATTGTAAGTATCCAAAGAGTTCAGATGGTGTGAGTTTATTAATCCATGTAGAGTTAAAGCAAATATCTACATTATCAAGGTTAATAAACATACCAATCTGTTCCTTATAAGTTTTCAGATTATTCATAATATCATCTGAAGTCATAGCAACTCTTTCAGTGCTTCTTCCTGATGGATCTCCAATCTGAGCAGTAAAGTCACCAATAATAATATGAATATTATGACCTTTCTTAAGAAAAGCCTTAACTAACATCATTGGAACAGTGTGTCCAATATGAATGTTCGAAGCAGTAGGATCAATTCCAAACTTAATAATTAAAGGTCTATCCTCATTAAGAAGTTTTGGAAGAGTTTCAAATCCTACTTCATCACCAACTTTATTTTTGATAATCTGCATCCATTCTGTGCTGGACATATCTTTCCAATCTGCCTCAGCAATTTCAAAAAATCTCAAATCAAATCTTTCCATAATATACATCCTTTCTGTACGTGTTGTTTTATTATACAAATAAGTAAAAACTTATTCATATTACTATAGTTGTTTAAGAAAAAATAGAGTTAATTACATACTCGTCAAGTCTTGGAATAATAATATAATTCAATTTGGATTTTTTTAAAGTCTGTTGTTTTGTCATAAAAATAACATTTTGACTAAATTTTCCAAATATCATTGTATCAATTCCTAAAACATCTTCTGCGTATTCTATAAGAAATAGTTCAAAAAAAGTATGAATCAATTCTCCTAAATTTAAAGAATCAAGTTTTTCTTGCTTCTTTTTTGGAAGAAATTCAATATAATAATTTAAAGAGATATGTCTCATTATCTTAAAGAATTCTTCAGGAAAGTTATTTTTTAGTTCACTTTTAAAAATATCTGAACTAAAATAGATTTTACAATCTCTAAATGCTTTTTTGTATTGATTATTTATCAAAGCTTGTTCTTCATCACTACGATTATATATTACTTTAGGACATAAATCGTCTATCAAAAGAATAAATTTATTTGAAGATAATTGATTGCTAATCTTATTCATAAAATTAAATATTTCTTTTGGTTCAGAACGAGCCCAACAAACTGTTGCAATATTTGCTTTATTATCAATTAAACCACTAACTGACTCAATACAATAATCTCTTTTTAAAACTTCTATAATATCAGCTATGTAAACATTAGTAAAAGTTTCTATTAGATTCCTTAATTCAAAATCAGAAATTTGTTTTTTATCATTAAGATAATAACTAAATAAATGAAATAATTCTGAGTCAGGATATTTAAGAAAATTTTTAAAAAATCCATTAAATGCTACCATATTATCAAAAAGATGACATGTCTTTATAATAGTCCCAAAAAGCATCATAGAATGAATGTCAACAAGATAATAATTATCTTCTAAGACAACATTATAATGTAAAATATAAAAATTATCCTGTACTATTTCTTGATATGAAATTACCTTATAATCATTTAAACCATAACACTTCATATTAGGCTTATTTATGGTTAGTGGTTTTGTTCGATAACTTTTAAAGCTTAGTTCTTTTAAATTCAACCATACATTAAAAGTGGTTGCCTTAATAAACTTAATGTTTATTGAGTTTCTACCGTAACCATATTGGTCACTATAGTTTAATACATTAATTTTATCATTTTTAAACAAAGATAAAATTTTATCTAAAAATAAATCATCCAAAAATGAAAAATCGTTGTAGATAATTACAAGTAAATCTATGTCACTTTCTCCGTTAAAGTATCTATCGTAATTAGGTGAAGCACGAGCCTCTTCAATAGATGCACTTCCTGTTAAAATTACAGTACTATCATTTCCAATAAGTTTCTCCTTAATAAGCCGTTCTAAAACAAATTCTTTGATTTTAGAATTATCATGAATCTTTAAATACATATTTACACCTCGTTTCGAATTCTCTTGAAAAGTCTGAAATACTACTATAGCCTCTAAATAGTTGGTCAAGATTTTCAATACAAAAATTATTAACTTTCCAATGATTTAAGGCTAAACATAATATTGCAGCTGCTCTTATATCTAGAAATTTAAAATTTAAGACAGCATCATCTTTGACTGTTACACTTTTACTTACCTCAACATGTAAACTTTCTCTATCGTAATGATATTCAAATCCAGTTAAGAAGGATTCTAACTGCTTCATATACTCATAACGATTTTCAAATACCTCATCAAAAATATTAAAAGATGTACAATAGGTTAAAAGAAAAAGTGAAATCATTGGTTGCCAATCTGAACAAATTTTGGGATAAAATCCTGAATAAACATCAATTGTTTTATCATTTTTAAATAAATCATCATAATCATTAATTATAATGTAATTGTTGTTAATATAGAATTTTAAATTAATTTGATCAAAGAAATTTGACAATACATCAAAATCGAGCCCATAGTTAGCCACAAAATGAAGTTTTTGTTTTTCAAGCAAACGACTCACTATTCTCGTAACCAAAATATTTCTATCTTCTGGAATCGTTATTGTTGCATTTTCTATTTTCAAATTAGGATTACCAATTATTTTAATATATCTATTTTCTTTACTAAAAATAATTTTATATCCCAATTGCTCAATAGAATTAACTAAAAAGATAATTTCAGGTTCGATTGACACATTTGTAATACATGTTTCTCCTGTATTCAAAAGTGCCAAATAACATGCTACAGATGTTCCAGAAAACGAAGGAAATGGTAATTCAATAAAAATATCATCATTGATACCTTTATATTCAAAGAGATATGAATCATCAAATACCTTAACATCAATTCCTAGCGTTTCCATTATTGTAAGATACAATTCAATTGGTCTAGAACCGATGTTGCACCCATTTGGACGTCCCTTCATAATTAATTTTTTATGTTTATATACCAAAAGAGGTAGCATATTCATAATAGACCAACATTTTGACATCTCATTTTCATAAATAATAAAATACCCATTTGAATCATAATTATTAGATTTTATAATTTCATTTATAAAATAAGTATCTAATATGTTAGGTTCATTTTGTATTCTAAGATTACTATGAAGTAATTTCAAAGGAGCTATTCTTGAAAAAGTGTGTTTTGAACCTATTCCTTGATAATGAGATAAGTTCTCAACATTTATTTTGCTAGAGTTAACTAAACAAATATCTTTGTGAATCAACGGTGAAATTTTAATTAATAATTGCCTATATTGTTCAAATAAATCCATTTTATCAAGATTTTCTAAAGAAATCCATTTGTATTCTTTAAAATTCGGATTTAAAACAACATCAGTTATACATGTTATTCCTAAGAAAAAAGTAACTTTCTTTTTAATAATTTTGCCATTTTCCCTACATAAATACACGATAGTATATTTATATTTTTCAGTATCTAAAACAAAATTCAAAGATATACCAGTTTCCTCGAATAATTCTCTTTTGGCAGCAGTAGTTTCTGTTTCATCAAATTCAACATGTCCTTTTGGAAACCCCCAGTGACCTTCGGGATGACGTACCATTAAGACTTTCCGTCCTATATAAGAAATAGGAATAATACCTGCGCAAATAACTGTTTCTTGCTTATTTTCAATTTTCAATGTGCTCATTGTATTAATGCCTCCCTTTCTAATAAAAATTGGGTTATTAGGTTGCTAAAATATAATACACCCAAATTATACCATAAGAAAGTTATTACGTCAACCTTTTTAAGTGCTAAAACTCACATATATAACAAAAAGAATACAGATTATTCCATATTCTCATAATTAATTGTATATTTATTATTAAAATATCTCACTTTTGCTGTTGCACCAGTTATAAAAGTATTAAAAGGTCTAACGTGTCCAAAGTCACAATTAGTCAAAATAGGTACATTATATTTTTTAAATAAATTTTTTAGTAATTTATTTTGATTTTCTAAAAATTCATTATTTAATGTTATTTTTCCTCTACCAATCATAAAACAACAAACATTATCAAACCAATGGCATTCTTCCATTATTTCTAAAGTTTTTGAAAGTTGTTCAATATTCATTGCACAATTTTCGATAAACCAGATAATATCTTTATGTTTTTTATTATACTCTTGCATGTTGTCATACTGTGATTTCGGTAAATCTCGTAAAACATCTAAGCATCCACCAAGAAAAGTTCCACTTACAGTAAAATCATTTAAGCCAGATAATTCTGTCACTAAAGAAGGAGTATCAAGATTATAACCATATAGTTCTTTTCCTTCAATTTTTTTATATGAATTAGCTTCAAAAAAATCTTGTGAATATTGTTCTATAAAGTGTCCTCTTAACAATTCAATATTATCTTTTATAGTTTGTTCCCATCTTTCATAACCAAATGTGGGAAAGCATGGGGCATAAAATGTGTTCCAATTACTCAATGTTTCTAATAAAAAAGTTAAAATAGAATTATCTGAAAATCCTTGAAAAATTTTTTTATTTGTATGTCTTTTTATTATATCAAAATCAATATATTTAATAATTTTAAATTGTGTATCACCACCGTTTGCAGAAATAATTGTGTCAATTGAGTCATCTAATAATGCATTAACTAATTCAGTTGCTTTTAACTTATATTCATCTTCTGTATATTTATTTTCTAATGTAACTGTTGTTCCAAGTTTTACAGTTATTCCCATATCATTAAAATTTTTAATCGCATTTTCTAATCTTAATTTATCTCCTTTACTCTGAATCGAATCAGAAGGAGCAGTTATAAAAACATTATCTTTTAAATAATTCATCTTAATCACCCTTTAATTAATTTTATTATCTTTATTTTTGAATTTTATATTAACTGTCAAGAGAACTGATCTTTTGTTCAAATCTTAAATTTTTAATGTTCATACCCAAATTTTCATAAAATTTTATAGCATTTTCATTAAATCCCCATACCATAAGTTCTATATTATCAATATTTTTTTCTTTAGCTAATTCAACAATTTGCTCATATAATTTTTTACCAATTCCATTTTTTTGATGATTTTCGTCAACACAAATATTTTCAATATGTAAAATTTTTCTATTTTTCATAATTTTGTTATTTGATATTTCCTTTATTTGAGAAAAACAAATTCCAACAATATCATTTTCCAATTCAGCAATTAAATATATATTATTACTATTTGATAGTTCAGTTCTAAATTCTTCAAAATTCATGGGATCAACGTCCTTATATATATCATTTCTCTTATTTACATGTAATTTATGTACTTGCATAATTAAATTATGTATGCCTTGAAAATCACTTATTTTAGCTTTTCTTATAATAATTCTTTCATCCATATTTATTTCTCCAATCTATTTTTTATTTTGATACTATAATTGTTTATTCTATTAAATCCAAATGCAAAAATCTTATTTTGATATTTTATAATCTCTATTTAATTGATTTATCTTTTCATATTCAAAAAATTTCTTTACTGTTTATTCAACCACTCCGCATATTCAGCTTGAGACATTTCTCCTTTTTCAATTTTTTCTTTTAATTCAATATTTTTTTGTTTAAATTTATTGAAATCTCTTTCATACTGGTCATTATTAGGATTTCTTCTCGTTCTTAATAATAATTTTTGATAAACATTCCTATAAATTCTTAAATCATCGTTTTCTTGCATAAGCTTTTGTTTAGTTCTAAAAGGTCCAACCTCTTTACAAGTTTTATTATTTTCATAAATACTATTACAATACAACTCATCAACTCTATTATCAGGGACAAAGAATTTACCACAATTCTTACATTTTTTAATAGCGGTACTTTCTATTTCAGTCATTTCAAATAATTCAATTATAAATGTTTGAATTATATCATTGCTCTCAAAACAATATGTATTTAAATAATCTGTATTAACATTTTTTGCAATCTCTTGTGCATCAGCCTCTCTTGTTATAGAAAACTTTGTAAAATCTCCCAAATTATTTAAAGTTAATTTCAAATTATTTGAATCATATAATTTTTTTACTTCAGATTCCTTTTTACTATCTCTTAATATATGTAATCTCTGTATAGGAGTTAAATCATTCAATTCTTCTAAGTCATTTAAATTATAGATATATGTAATATCAGCAATGAAAGCATTTTTATACATTTCTAATTTGTTTTTTAAATTATTTATAACATCATCAATCATTTCGTTATATTCTTTTTCAGAATAATACTGATAAATTTTTATATCAGATAGATGAGTTATTGTTGTAATACCATACTTATTAATAAATTCTCTAATACTATTTAAATCTGAAAAATCAGTATTTAAAAAGTCACATAATTGAACTCCTAACTTGATTTTCTCATATCTATTATAAAATTCATAACTTTTATGTTTTTGATTAAATCTTAAATCTTGGTATGCCATAAATTTGTATTTATTAAACCTATTTATAAAAAATTGATTTTTTAAACGTAATTCAAATCTTTCCATGTTACCTCACCGTCTCTCTCTGTTATTTACTGAAAATATTTTATCACAAACTATTGACATATGCAATAGCCAATGCTAAAATATTTGTCAGTAGTTATTAAATGATTAGTAAAAACTAATCAAGGATAGCACATTGAAAATTGAATAATCCGTTACTGGATAGAAGCAGAAATGCTCTTCTACACAGTCTCAGCTTGAGTGGTTTAAAAGTACCATCGCACGCAAAGAGTGTAGCTAGCCCTGATGGGCTAGTGGTGAAATTCCAAAGGTTTGAGAAATCAACGACCAGTAAAAGCCCAGTGTAATTTAGGGAATGAGATAAATATAAATTACAAAATACAAGCGAAAGGAGACAAATATTATGGAAAATATGTGTGGAATTAAAATGTTTTCAGCACAAGATATTTGCAAAGGACTACACGTTACAAAAGAAACAGCTTATGCTATAATGAAAATGAAAGAGTCTGGAGCAAGATATGTTGGAAGAAAACTATTGATAAGTGAAGATAACTTAAGAAGATATTTAAATAATGAAAAAAATTAGAAAGAAAAAGAAGATTTAAATTTGCCCTTTAAATCCTCAATACAAAACTTTGCTTAAGCAATAAGCTTAAGACTTAAAATTATCTTTAGCAAGAATACCTTGCTAAATCTATTATAATCTAAAAAACTTGATTTGACAAGGTATTCTTCGAAATTTACAAGAAAAAGGAGAATACAAAATGACCAAAAAGAAGAAAAATTATAATGAAAAAGCACCATACTTGGTAAAAAAAGCACGAGTAAAAAATGATAGACCTATTTGTCCTAAATGTAGCAAATGCTTAAACAAAAATTTTTGCAATCACAGAAGAAATCTTAAACTAATGAATAAATGTCCAGATTGCCATAATTGTTCCGATAACGAGCATTGCGATAAGTTCTATATATCTGAGCAATATAGTGTAACAATTGTAGTAGGAGTTGATGAAGAAACAGGAGAAACAATTAGAAAAAAATTTACAGGAGCAACTCAAAATGAAGCAATTTATAAATCTGAACAATTTAAAAAGGATAATCCAGGAGGATTAAAATCTAAACCGAATAAAGAAAAAATATCTCCAATGACAATTGAAGGAATAACACTTGAGTTTATGAAACAAAAAAATAACAATGGAACCAACAATGATAACACATACAGAACTTATTCAGAAATTTTAAAACGTGTTAAAAGAAACTCTGGTCCTTGGTTTGATAAAACAATTGATAAAATATCAAGAAAAGATGTTGAAGATTTCCTAAATTATGAGAGAGAAAAAGGATATGCTCAAAATACATTGAAAAAAGATTATCAATTATTAAAACAAGCCTTTGGAATAGCAAAAGAAAGAAAATTTATTGAAGAAGATTATTTTGCTGGATACTATGGAATAAAAATGCCTCAAAGTATTGTAAAAACAGAGAAAGTAAAATCTTTTAATATTGATGATTTTAAAAAATTACTAATATATCTTTATAGTCCAGATTTTAAATATTCACATAGAGATGAATATTTAATAGCAATTCATTGTGGATTACGTATTGGAGAAGTTTTAGGTTTAAAAAAACAAGATGTAGATTTAGAAAATGGGTTATTACACATAAAAAGAACTACAACTCTGGATAAACAAGGACATACTATTTTAGGAGATAGAACTAAAACACCTAGTGGAGAGCGTGATATTGTGCTTACTGAATTAACACAGCCAGTTTTAGAACATGCCATTAAAAATATGAAGCCAAATGAAAATGATTTACTATTTTGTAATAAAAAGGGGAATGTTTTTACTGATAGTACTTTAAATGACTGTTTAAAAAGAATTTGTAAGTTTGTTGGAATTGAAGATAATGCACATAATCACAAATTAAGACATTCATATTCTACAAATAGTTATTCTGTTGGAATTGACTATAAAGTTATGGAAGAAACTTTGGGACATTCGGATATAAGGCAAACAATGGACACTTACACAGATCTTCCAATAGAAACTCAACGAAAAGAGTTGCAAAAATATGTTGAGAGTGTTAAAATGCTTTTGGGTGATTCTATCAACGAATATACAAAAGAAGAAAAATCGTTAAATCCCTAGAAAATACTAAGGAATGACGTAGAAGGAATAATAAGACTGAAAAGCTAGTTTTTTCTAGAATTATGTTCTAGAATTGAAATAACGTCTGAAACGTTTGATATATAAGAGGTTGACGAAGTGCAAAACAAGTCACCTCGACCATAGTTTGCCCTTTTTCAAGGGAATTTAAGAGAATTTATAAAAATTCAAAAGTTATGAATTATGCTATTTTTCAATGAAAATGAGAAATAGCATAATTTTTTTGAGTTCAAAAAAATTCTATAAAATTTGCTTATTTTCTTCAAGAAAAGTTTCAAGAAAATTTCAATGAAAAAATATCAAGTAGTTTTAAAGTTCTTCAAATAAACAGAAAGGAGAACTTTTTTTATGGAATTTAAACCTTATAAAGATAATGAATATTTAGAAAATTCATACTATAAAATACCACAAGAACTATTTGTAAGTTCTTTATATAAAGATAGACTAAATTCAGATAGTAAAATACTATATGCCTTTTTACTAGATAGATTATCACTTTCTCAAAAAAATCATTGGATAGATGAAGAAAGAAATATATATTTAGTATTTAATTACTATTATTTACAAAATTTAATTGTTATTATTCAAATAGTATTTACTTTTTTAAGTTCATCTTCTTTAAATCTTTTAAACTTTCTAAAACTTTTATATAAAAAATATTTAATTCTCAACGATTATTGACCTTCCAAAATGGATATGATAAAATTTATACATAAATTAAGAAGTATGACAAACGGAGAAAGAATAAAGTATTTAAGAGAAAAAAATGGATTTACTCAAGAAGATATTGAAACAAGATTAGGAGTAGAACTTGCAGTAATATCAAAATATGAATTAGATATAAGAGAGCCAAATATAGAAGCAATAAAAAAACTAGCTACAATTTTTAATGTTTCTATAGATTATTTACTTGGAAGAACACCAGATGTATTTGTAAATGAAACAGATAGAGACACACTTGATATATCTGCTATTAAAGATAAATATAACTTTACAAAAAAGAAAATGAATAAATTAAAAGAAATCTACAAAAATGATACTACACTAAGCATAGCTATAAACGAATTATGTTGTGGAATAGGAAAAACTACCTAAGGAGAATCTATAACCAATACAAATATTTCTATGCTAAAAATAGATAATATATTTAATGATTTTGAGAATATCAAAGCCCATAAACCACAAAATATGATGAAAGTTAAGGATTAAAAGAATAGTGTTATAATTGTTGAAATTGATTCTTTTGATGATGAAGAAATGCCACTTGATGCAATTGATAGAATTGTATTATATACTACAAAATTATCACAAAGATATAATGTGTTAGGTCTAGTGATGACAATTGATAAAGATGAAAATTGTAAAATTATAAATGCTATATATCAAAAAAATAAAGATACTTATTATACTCAATTACATTTACATAGAACAGTATTAACTGCTAGTGAGTATATTGATATAATGAGTAGATTATAGGAAGGAGTAAGTCTTAATGAAAGATTCGGAACTTGAACAAATATTATTTTCATTATTAAAAAATGACGAAAATGAGTGTATAGAATATAAAGAAGCAAATAATAGTTTTGATTTTGAAAAACTTGGAAAATACTTTTCTGCATTGAGTAATGCTGCTAACTTAGTTGGAAAGCAATATTCATGGTTAATCTTTGGAATTAAAGATAAAACTCATGAGTTTGTTAACACTAAATATAGAAACAATGGCAATTTGAATAAATAAAAAAAAGAAATTACAAAGGTAACTAATGATGGAATTACTTTTTTGGATATTTTTGAATTATTTGTAGAAGATAATAAAAGAGTAATAATGTTTAAAATACCAGCAGCTATGGGAATTCCAACAACATGGAGAGGATTTGCTTATGATAGAAATGATGAGGAGTTAGTTCCTTTAAATCAAATGAAATCTGATCAAATTAAGTCAACAATGAATTTCGATTGGTCAAGACAGATTATAGAAGGTTTGACAGTAGATGATTTAGACAAAGAAGCCATTTTAAAAGCAAGAGAACAATTTAAAAAGAAAAATGAAGATAAAGAAATTGCTAAAGAAGTGGATAATATGGATGATATTACATTTCTAAATAAAGCGAAGGTTTTATTAAATGGTAAAGTGACTCGTACAGCTTTACTATTACTTGGAAAAGAAGAAAATAGTTATTTGTTTGAAGATTTTATTCCGCAAATAACATGGAAATTGCAAGAGAATGGAGAAATTTTAGATTATGAACACTTTACAATTCCATTTTTAGTAAATGTTGAAAAAGCAAAAAATAAAATTAGAAATTTAAGATATAGATATATGGTTAATGAAATAACATTATTTCCAAATGAAGTGGATCAATATGATAATTATACTTTAAGAGAGTTATTAAACAATGCAATCGCTCATCAAGATTACAGAAAACATGGTAGAATAAATATATTAGAAATGAAAGAAAAATTAATTTTTATAAACGAAGGAACTTTTATTCCTCAGAATGTTGATAAATTTTTACTAGATGAAAGTTATGTTCCTCCATATTATAGAAATCCGTTTTTAGCAAATGCAATGGTTAATTTAAATATGATTGATACTGCTGGAAGTGGTATAAGAAGAGTATTTAATAATCAAAAGCAAAAATTCTTCCCTATGCCTGACTATGATTTATCAGTAGAGGGAAGAGTAAAGATAACTTTGTATGGAAAAATATTAGATGAAAAATATACAAAAATGCTTTTTGAAAAAACTGATTTAGATATTGGTATTGTAATGCTATTAGATAGAGTTCAAAAAGGAATACATATAACAAAGCAACAGTCTGATTTACTAAAAAAAGAAAAATTAGTAGAAGGAAGATATCCAAACTTATATATTTCTAAAGAAATCTCAGAAATAACAGATGAAAAAGCAAAATATATAAAAAATCGTGGATTAAGTAATGATATGTATAAACAAATGATAGTAGAATTGATAAAGACATATGGTAAAGCAACAAGAAATGAAATAAATGATTTGTTACTTGATAAAATGCCAGAATTTTTATCTGAAGATAAGAAAAAAAGAAGAATTAAATATTTATTAATTGAATGTTTGCAAAATAAAGAGAAAAAAATAAAAAATATTGGAAGTCGTACAAATTCTATATGGGTTTTAAATAAAGATAATTAAATATTTAAAACTGTCTAATTTAAAAAATGATTTAGCCTAAATTCAAAAGAATTCGGCCGAATTCCAGACAAAAATCGGCCGAATTCCGGACAAAAATCGGCCGAATTCCGGACAAAGATTGACCAAAATTCAAAAAAGTCGGGCAAAATTCTAAGAAGAAATTAATAAATTCAAAATTACAAATTTTATAAAATTGTAAATAAGTTTATGACATATTTTTCAATATCTACAATTAATTATTTTTAGTAAGTATTTCTTCTTCATGTCCATCATCATATACCCAATGAATGTACTTAAAATCTCCACTAATTCTTGTATATTCATTTCCACCATCAATTGAACATGCTCCACATTTACATTTTTTATAATCGTGAACACTTAAAGATTCAATTATATCATTACATTTTAAGCATATAATTTTCATAAATTCTCCACCTCTTATAGCTTTTCTTTAAGACCATTATACAAACATTTAAAAAATTTTTCAATAAAATTTATTCAACTGCATTCAAACTACATAAAAAAAGCCTAAAGCATCCAGAAAGTAAGCAAACTTGAACTACAAATTCTCCTCACTTCGACCAAAAAATGTAGGAAGTCCAACCTTAAATAGGGACAATAAAAAAAGACTTGGGCATTTTCCAAGTCTTTTTTTATAAAATAGAGGTAATTAATATGAATATTTTAAAGTTTATTTTGAATAACGAACAATATATAAAAGATTTAATAACAAGAAGCACATATCATTCAAATGCCATTGAAGGAAGTACACTTACCTATGCTGAAACTTATGCTATTTTATATAATGACAATAGCTTTAAAATCGAAGGAAAAGAGCCAAGAGAAATATATGAAGCTATAAATCATAAAAAAGCATTAGAATTAGTTTTTATTACATCAAGAAAATCAATCCCAAAATCCCAAAAACAATAAAAGCCAAATTAGAAAAAAACTCAATAGTTTCAGTTTTCAACTTACACATTAGAAGTTTCCCAAAAACAATAGAAAAAGCATTACTAGCAACCATTCCAAAAATACAACCAAGAATCAAAGAAAACTTAAAATCAGGATGCTGTAAACCAAGTCCTAAAGAAGAAAGAAAAGTCTTATCACCAAGTTCTCCTATAAAAATACTAATAGCAATTATGAAAACATAATTTATTTTAAATTTAGAAACTTTTTTTAATAAATTAAAATTACTATCATCCAAATTACTATCATCTGAATCATTATCTTTTTTCTTAAAAACAAATCCCAAAACTCCAAATAAAATAAACGAAATATAAGTAAAAATACTTAAGAAATAAGAAACCTTAGGATTAGCCAATTCAGAAACTCTACTACCGAAAAGAATAGCAAGACCATGACTAAAAAAAGTACCTAAAGCAACACCAAGCAAAATATTCTTTGTTTTACTTTTAGAAGAAAAAGACAAAACTAACAATTGTGTTTTATCACCTAATTCAGATAAAAAAATCAAAATAAAAGCCAAGCAAAAAGTATATATAAATTCCATAAATTCACAACCTCAAAATAAAAAATAAATTATATATAATAAATATGAGTAATAAAAATTAATATGATAAATTTACAAAAAACATTAAACCAATACGCCCGTAAAGCTTATGTGAATTTTTTGTGAAAATCTTTACATTAAATCTATAAAATGATAATATGAGCATAATATTAAAAATTTAAAGGAGGAATTTTTTGTGATAGAGGTAAAAAATATTACAAAAAGGTATGGAAAAGCCGTAGCCGTAGAAAATATTAGTTTTACTATTGAAGATGGCGAAATAGTAGGATTACTTGGACCTAATGGTGCAGGAAAAAGTACAACAATGAATATTTTAACAGGATTTCTTGAGCAAACAGAAGGAGAAGTAATAATTGATGGTTTTGATACATTAAAAAAACCAAAAAAAGCAAAAAAAGAAATAGGATATATGCCAGAAGGAGTACCACTTTATACTGATTTAACAGTAAAAGAATTTGTAACATATATGGCAGAAATAAAGCAAGTTGATAGAAAAACAAGAAAAGAAAAAGTTGAAAAAATAATAGAACAAACAGGATTGAAAGATGTTGAGAAAAAACTTATAAAAAATCTTTCAAGAGGATATAAACAAAGAGTTAGTATGGCAGGTGCTTTAGTAGGAGAGCCTAAAATATTAATATTAGATGAACCAACTGTTGGTCTAGACCCTAAACAAATAACGGAAATAAGAAATTTAATAAAAGAATTAGGAAAAACGCATACAATTATTTTAAGTTCACATATTTTATCAGAAGTAAGTCAAATTTGTAACAAAGTTATAATAATAAACAAAGGGAAAATAGTTGCAGTAGATACACCACAAAATCTAGAAAACAAAGTTAATAACAATAACTGTATTTATGTAATGGTTGAAGATACTGAAAATAAAGTAGAACAAATAAAAGATAAAATAAATGGTGTAAAAAAGATTGAGTTAGTTGAAGAAAATAAAGATGGAACAAAACAATATCTAATAGAAGCTGAAAAAGATATCGATATTAGAAAAACAATCTTCTCAGAATTTGCTAAAGAAAATATTACAATTTTTGAAATGAAAAAAGCAGATACTACATTAGAAGATGCATTTATGAAATTAATAGAAGGAGGAAATAAATAATGTGGGCAGTTATAAAAAAAGAATTTAAATCATACTTCTTTTCACCAGTAGGATATGTTTTTATAGGATTATTTTTATTAATGTTTAGTATATTTTTCTATACAGATGTATTTTACTATAAAAGCACAAATTTTGAATACATATTTTATTCTGGAGCAACAATATTAACATTTATTACTCCAATATTAACAATGAGAACAATTGCAGAAGAAAGAAAATCAGGAACAGAACAATTATTATTAACATCACCTCTTAGCATTACAAAAGTTGTGTTAGGAAAATTTATATCAGCAACACTAATTGTTTTAATAACTGAACTTTGTACATTTTTATATTTTGGAATATTAAGTTTCTTTGGAACACCTCATATAACAACAGCATTAGTAACTTTATTTGGATTTTTATTATTAGCAATGAGCTATATATCTTTTGGAATATTAGCTTCAAGTATAACAGAAAATCAAATAGTTGCAGGAGTTATAACAATAGGATTTTTTATATTAACATGGTTTTTACCAAACTTTAGTAGTGCATTTTCAAATTTTTCACTAATAAATTTATTTACTAAATTTCCTTCAGGACAAATAGACATCGCAGATATGGTAACATTTATAGCATTTACAGTTATGTGTTTAGTATTAACAATAATAGTAATGCAAAGAAGAAAAAGTGTAAGGTAAAAGGAGGCATAATTTTGAAAGAGAATAAAAAAAGCAAAGAAGCTAAATTAAAAGGAAAAGAACCTAAAAATAATATAAAAAAGGATAAAAATAAAACATTAGAAAATAAAGTACAAAAAGATAAAAGCAAAATAACAGATAATAAAGCAAAAAAAGAAAAAAAGCCAAACAAATTTATTGAAATAATCAAGAAAAAATGGTTAATTAATGGAACAAAAACATTAATCTTAGTTTTATTAATAGTTGCGATATTTTTAGGAATAAATATAGGAATGCAAAAATTAAATTTAACGCCAATAGATTTCAGTCAAGAAAAATTATACACATTGTCAGATGAGAGTAAAGATAAAGTTAAGAATATAGATAAAGAGATTCATATATATTTTATTGGATATTCAGAAGAAGCAGTAGATTTAGATTTGGCTAAGCAATATAATAAAGCAAATGAAAAAATTATTGTAGAAAGTGTAAATGCAACAGATAGACCTGATTTAGTAGAAAAATATGGAATTACAACAGATACAAGTGGAATAATAGTAGCTTGTGGAGAAAAATCAAAAGTTTTATCAGCAAATGACTTAGTAACATATGATTCAAGCACAGGAGAAAGAATAAGCATTGCAGAAGAAAAACTAACAAGTGCAATAATGACAGTAACAGCTGATGAAATACCAAAAGTATATTTCTTAGAAGGATATGGACAATTTTCATTAAATCAAAATATGAAATATCTACAAATGTATTTACAAAATGAAATTACAGAAACAACAACTTTAAATGTATTATCAACAGGAAAAATTCCTGATGATTGTGATACTTTAGTAATTACAACACCTGAAAAAGATTTTGATGATGTGGCAACAAATTCAATTATAGATTATATAAATAAAGGTGGAAACATTCTATGGTTAAATGCAGCCTTATCAACATCTAAAGATTTGCCAAATGTAAATAAAGTCTTAGCGTTATATGGTATAGAACCATTTACGGTTGGTGTAATTAGAGAAACAGATAACTCAAAAATGTTATCAGGCGCTCCTGATTTTATAATACCAGAAGCTCAATATTCAGAAATTACAGAAGACTTATATGAAAATGGAATAATTTTTGTAAATGCAACTAAAATAAATGTAAATGATGAAAAATTATCAGAATTAAAAGTTACAAAAAATGATATATTAAAAACAAGTGAAAGTGCATATTTTAGAACTGATTTTAGTATCCAATCAAATGAAGCTCAAGAAAATGAGGAAAAAGGACAATTACTATTAGGTGCTGAATTAGAGAAAATTATATCAGAAGGAAATGAAGAAACAGGAGAAGGAGCAAAAACGTCTAAGTTAATTATATATGGTGAAAACTTTTTTGTTTCAGATTATCAATTAAGCCAAAATTCTCAATATCCAATAATACAATTAGCATATAATAATAAAGATGTAGTATTAAATTCAATTGCAAAATTATCAGATAGGGAAGAAGATATAACAGCAAGAAAAAGTACAGGAACAGTAACATATACAGCAACTGAACAACAAGATATAATAGTAAAAGCAATTATATTTGTAGTTCCAATATCTATAATTATAGCAGGAATAATTGTATGGCAAGTAAGAAGAAGAAAAAAATAGAATAAAACAAGAAAAGCTTCATAAAATATTTATGGAGTTTTTCTTGTTTTACAGAAAGTATAAAATCAAAAAGAAAGGTATATTAAAAAGTAATGATAAAAAGTATTTCGAAAATTGTTTTTGTAATAATAGGAGCATTAATTGGTGCAGGATTTGCATCTGGTCAAGAAATTTATGTTTTCTTTTATGCATATGGAATGAAGGGAATTATTGGGATTATAATTTCAAGTACACTAATAGGATATATAATATATAAAACCTTTAAAATAATACAAAAAAATGACATTAGTACATATAGAGAATTCTTAGAAATTATAATTGGAAGAGACAAGAAAAATTTAATTAGCATACTAAACATTATTATTAATACATTCTTATTAGTAACATTTTTCATAATGATTTCAGGATTTGGGGCATATTTTGAACAACAACTAGGAATAAATAGCTTAATAGGAAGTGCTATATTAGCAATATCATGCTATATAATATTTATGACTAGCACAAAAGGGGTTGTAAAAGTTAGTACAATTATAGTTCCATTTTTAATTTTTTTTATTATATATATAGGAATAGAAATATTAGGAGTAATTGATATTTCCAAAATTCAGCAATACACTATAAATAATAATAACAGCTTAATGTTTATACTAAAAAGTATATTATATAGTAGTTATAATAGTATATTATTAATTCCAGTATTAATCACATTAAAGGATTATTTAAAGAATAGTATAATTAATAAATATGCATCTATTTTAATAACGGTAATAGTTGCAACATTATCAATGATTTTATTTTTAATATTATCAAAAATTGATGTAAACATAGAAAAGTTGGAAATGCCAGCAGTATATTTGGTTTCAAAACTTTCCAATATATTAGCGACTATATATGGATTTATAATATTAAGTTCTATATTTACAACAAGTATATCAGTTGGAAATAGTTTTATACAAAATATATGCGAAAAAAAGAAAAGTTATCAACATATTGCGTTAATTATGTGCATAACTTCTGTGTTTATATCAAAAATTGGATTTTCAAATTTAGTACAAATTTTATACCCTTTCTTTGGCTATTTAGGAATAATTCAAATTGTTAAAATTGTTTCAAGAAGTAAAACTTAAAAGTTAGAATAAAAAAAGAGTGTATACAGTTATATTATCTATTTAAGGCAGAAAACTTACCAAGAATATATATTAAGTTATTTTAAAAGATTATATAATTTATATAACACAAAAAAACTCAATGCAAAGTTTAAAAATATTGCTTTTTTGAATACATTATAGTAGAATATAACCAGCGAAAGATAAGGAGAAACAAGATATGAAAGATTATTGGCAAGAAACAACTGAAAACAAAATTAATAAAAAGAAAATACTAATTTCAATACTAATTTCAATTTTAGTTATCGGAATAATAGTTATAGTTTCATTATATATTACAAACAAAGATGCAAGAGAATGGATTGACACAAAGATATTTAGAAAACAAGTAACACAGAATAATGTATCAGTAATAGAATTAGATGCAGGTCAAACTTCAAATATATATGCTTTTAATAAATATATAGGGATATTAAATAAAAATAAACTAAATATATATGGAAATAATGGTAATAAAGAAACTGAAATTGATCTTCAAATAAATAATCCGATTTTTAATTCAGCAAATAGATTCTTAGCAATTGCTGAAACAAAAGGACAAAAAGTTTATTTAATAGAAGATAAGCAAGTTATATGGGAAAATAGCATAGAAGGAAATATATCACAAATCCATGTAAATGAAAGTGGATATGTTGCAGTTATAATTTCAGACACGAGCTATAAAAGTATAATCGAAGTTTTTGATCCTAAAGGAAATGAACTATTTAAAAGATTTTTATCAACAACTATGGCAGTAGATGTTAGTATATCAAATGATAACAAACATTTAGCGATAGCAGAAGTAAATCCTTCTGGAACTGTTATACAATCAAATATTAGAATTATCTCAATAGAAAAAGCAAAAACAGATCCAGCAAATTCAGAAGAAAAAAATTATACAAGTGAAGCAAACAGACTAGTAACTAATGTTAATTATCAAAATAAAAATAAATTAATCTGTATGTATACAGATGGAATCACAATGATTGAAAATGATGCAGAAACTACTTTATTTGAAAATAAAGACAAAAAAATTACATTAGAATCTATTGAATTAAACAACAATGTAGTTACGATTGAAGAGAAATCATCTGGAATTTTCTCAGCAGATTCTGTTGTAAATATTGTAAACATAGAAAATAAATCGACAAAAGAATATACAGTAAATACAGTAATTAAAGAGTTTCATACTGAAGGAGATATAATTGCATTAAACTTGGGGACTGAAATAGAATTTATAAATACAGGCGGTTGGTTAGTAAAAAGATATATTGCAAATCAAGAAATAACCAATATAACAGTTGGAAATAATATAGCAGGAATAATTTATAGAGATAAGGTTGAAATTGTTAATTTATAACAAAGTAGAATTAAACTTTTTAGAAGTATTCTAAGAGAGAACATAAAATTAAAAAATGCTTTCGTAAAATTTTAATAACTAAAAATATAATAGAAATAGAGAGGGATGAATTTTGAAATGGATTTTATAGTAGATATAGTAATTGTTGCAGTTGTAGTTTTATCAGCACTTTTAGCATATAGGAAGGGATTAATAACTTTATCTATACAATTATGTGCAACAATAATTTCAATAGTTGTAATTATATTTATTTACAAACCAGTTTCTAATTTTATAATTAATACTACTAGTATTGATGAAACAATAGAAAATACAATATTAGAAAAAGCAACAGAACTAGCCAAAGACAAAAATGAAGCAGAATTAATAAACACAATCAAAGAAGGAATGTTACCAGAAACAGCAAGAAACTTATCAATCAGTATAGTTCAAGGATTAGTAATTTTATTACTTTATATTGGACTAAGATTAGCATTAAGGTTTGTAACAGCATTAGCAAACTTTGTTGCTAAATTGCCTATACTAAAGCAATGTAACAAACTTGGTGGAGCGATATATGGAATATTAAGAGGTCTTTTAATAACTTATATAGCTTTACTAATTATAAATTTAGTAGGAGAAATAAATCCAGAAAATAATGTAGTTAAAGCAGTAGATGAATCTACTATTGGAAATATAATGAGTGACAATAATGTATTAAATGTATTTTTTAATAATTAGAAAAAGTTGTATCAAAAGATACAATAACATAATTTAAATAAAATAAAAAATCACTAAAAAAAGAGCTATTACCTTTATGTATTCAATAATTTAGAAATTTTATTTTTAAAATTGAATATATTTTGGGATTTAGCTCTTTTTTGTATACAATAAGTAATTGTGATATTTCTTATTATATATAAAACAAAATATATTTTATTTTTATTCTGCTATTTCAGGATTTTCTTGTAAAATTCTATCAACTATATTGTCACCACTATTAAAAGGAACAACATAACCTGTTAAAGATTTTGCTTTCTCATATAATGAAGTGTTTTGGGCATTAACATATATTTTAGATTTTCCTTTACCATTTTTAGCTTCTTGAACAAGATTAGAAACTGGAGAATTTCCATCAAAAGCAACTACCACAGAACTTCTTCTTTCAAAAATTTCATAATTAAAGCTTTTATATATTCCAGAATCTTCATTTTCTGTTGAAATACGAATTTTATCAATATTTTCATTTATAAGTTTTTGTCCATTTTCTTCAGACATCATCTTTGGAACAATAGCATCGATTTCAAATTTTTTATTTAATTTTTTTGAAATATCTACAAGAGCTTTTTCAAAGCCTTCCATTTTATGACCTATTACAAAATAAGCTTTTTCATTATTAATTTTCTTAATTAACTCTTCAAGCATTTTTTGACCTTCTTCTGTTAAGAGAGTTTCTCTATTTTGACCATTAAAGCTACCACCAGCAATTATTATTGGAATCTTATCTGTTGGCAATTCTTTTATTTTGCTTTTTAGAATTTCTTTTGAGAAAACACCTTTACGAATTCTCAAATCCATATTATTATCTTTGCTTTTTTCTTCATTTAACAATTCTTCTTCTAATATAGCTTCTCTTAAAGTTCTTCCATTTAAAAATTCTTCAAATTTTTTGCTTTTTTCCTCAAAATATTTGTCGCTATCACTTATTAATTGATCTTCAACTTCACGCATTTTTAGGAAATCTTGATCATTTAAGTTTAATAAATTTTGTAATGCTAATTGTTCATCAATTGTATCTGTACCATAAAATCCACAACCATCAGTACCTTGGATACATTTGATATTATTTTCTAAATATGTTTTTAAAGGATGTTTTGATAAATCACTTAAATTATTTAATCTAACGTTTGATGTTAATTGGAACTCAAGAATAGCTCCAGTTTCTTGCATTTTTTTGATTAAGTTTTTACCTTTTTCTGTTTTTAAATCTGCTGTGTATAAACCATGACCTAATCTAAATTTTGGCATTTTTTCTCCAGGTTTTAAAGAAGCCTTAATACAATCAATTGATTTTTCTACATTATCTCTTAAGCTATCATTTTCACCAGCATGTATTCTTATTGTAAATCCATTATCTTCTTCAACTACATATCTCACAATTTCATTAATAGCTGGTTGTAATTCACTTATATCATTTATTTCTTCACCAATAAAATCACTACCAACAACATATGGACTTTTAGCAACAGCTTTCATAACATCTAAATTTTCTCTTAAGTAATTTAAGCTTGTTTTTTGATCTTTAATAATAGTTAATGGAATTCGTCTAATTGCAAATAAAAATCTAATTTTTACACCAGTTTCTTCTTCAATTTTAGGCATTATCTCATGAACATCTTCTAGTAATTTTATTGCAGGTTCTCCTTTTTTGGTAAGATTGGTATCTGCTACTTCTACATATTTTATTCCTTGTTTCTGATATTCTCTAGCAATCCATAATAACTTGTTTTGAAAGAAATTATTTTTTGCATATTTATTGTTTTCCCCTTTATCTTTTAACATTTGAATAACCATATTTTTTATATCTTGTTCAGGAATTTTATTTATATAATTTTCATTTAATAATATTTTAGTGTCACTTTCAACACCTCTTGCAAAAACATATCTGTATATGTATAATTTTTCTAAATTAGTAAATACAGCTTGACCATCTTTTAAAATAGCTAAACTTGTTCTTATTTTTGAAATATTGTAATTAGCATTTTCTAAGTTATTTAATATAAAATCGGCAAAATTAATAAAAGTATTATCATCAATTTTTCTTGTTAAATATTTGCCTTTTAACTCAGAATCTTTAAATTGTTCTTTAACAAACTCTCTTTGTTTTGCGATTTCAACTTCTTGTTTTTTAGACATTATTAAATTTAGTTTTTTAATATAGTATAAAGGATATCTAATTTGATTACTTATGCCTAAAGCAATCAAGCAATCTGGAGATAGATTTGCATTCATATGTGTATGTAAATCTGTTCTAAATTTTGATTTTTTCAAGATATATGATTTAATAATGGTTTTTTCTATAGGCAAATTATATTCTTTAGTTTGAGACATAAGAGTTTTTGTGATTGCTGGAATTTTAGCTTTTATTTCTATTTTTCCATTTTCATAAATGTTAGCAATTTTAAAACCACCAAGTCTAAAAATGTAAACTATTTCATTATCACCATTTATACTTGCAGGGATAGTTCCTGTTATTATTTTCATATCATTTTCGTTTTTAATAGTTTCTACGTTACAAATTTTTGCTAAATTAGTAATTAAATTTCCGGTATTATGATTTGGAGTTTCTAAAATATATGTTATTTCATCTTCACTTGATTTGTACAAATTTATTATTATATCTTTTTCTTTGTCTAAATAAAACTTATTTAAAAATTTTAAATCTTTCATTTATATTTCCTCCAATTATAAATTTAAGTAATTACTCAATATTGTACCATAAAAAGTAAAATAATTCAATATTTATGTAAACATTTTAGAGAATTTGTGTTACTATATAATAGTTTTTACAAATTAGTCGCTGAAAATAGTTGATAATTATATGAATATTTATAATATTGAATTATAATAAATAAAAAATATGAAAAAACAAACTTTTTTATAAAGAAAAATATCTAATAAATGTAAGCCAAAGAAAGAGGAGAAGAACTTGAAAAATTTAGATGAAAGAAATCAGCTAATAATACAATATATAAATAAAAATCAAGAAAAGCTTTATAGGCTAGTATTTAGTTATATTAAAGACGAAGAACAATCTTTAGATGTAATACAAAATACTATACTAAAAGCTTTAGATAATCTTGAGAAATTAAGAGAAGAAAAGTATCTTGAAACTTGGATATATAGAATAGCAATAAATGAAAGTTTAAAATATTTAAAAAAGCAAAAGAAAGAACCAATATTTAATATTCAAGATTATGAGATTTTTTCAGAAGATTTTGAAAATAAAGATGTAACAGATGTAATGGACTTATATAAAGCAATAGATAGCCTACAACCAAAATTAAAAACTGTTATCATTTTAAGATTTTTCGAAGATAAAAGTTTAGCTGAAATTTCTAAAATTACAAATTCTAATTTAAGTACAGTAAAAACAAGACTATATAAGGCTTTAAACGAATTAAAAATAAAAATAGGAAAGGACGAATTATAATGAATTTTAAGAAAGCAAAAAATTTTTATAAATCGACTAAAATACCCAAAGAGCTAAATCAGAAGATAAGTAACATAATTCATGAACATGAAAACAATAAAATAAATAATAATAAAAACATATTAGAGGGAATAAATAAAAAGTTATTAATAAAACAAAGTAAAATTATATTATCAACTGCAATGTCATTTTGTTTCTTATTTATAGTATTATTAAATACAAATGTCACATTTGCTCAAGAGGCAAAAAACATACCTATAATAGGAAAAGTTGCTGAAATTTTAACATGGGCAGATTATCATGATGAAACAGAAATTTCTCAAAGAGATATAAAAATACCAGAAGTAACACAATTGGATAATTCGATTATGCAAAATAAGATAAATAATAAAATTGCACAAAAAATTGTTGATTTATTAAATGAAACAGAAAAATCTGCAAATCAAATAGCAGAAGAAATAGGAAAAAGCAACATTAATGGATCAATATATGGAAAATATCATATAAGAATTGACTATGAAGTAAAACATAATAAAGATAATATATTATCATTTATTTTAATTAAGGAAGAAGGATTAAATACAAGTAGTAAAGATATATACACATATAATTATAATTTAGAAACAGAAAAAGAAATTAAATTAGAAGATATATTAGGAAAAGATTATAAAAAAATTGTAGATAAACAAGTTTACAAACAAATTGAAGAACAAGAAAAAAGTGATAAAAATATAAGATATTTTCATGCAGATGATGAATATATAAGAGGAGAAGATAATTATTTTCATGGAATATCTGAAAATCAATCATTTTATATAAATAAAGACGGTAATCCAGTAATTATCTTTGACAAATATTCAATAGCAGCTGGATATATGGGAACACCAGAATTTGAAATATTAAAATAGAAAAGAGATATACTATGAATGAAGTAAAAAATATAAAAAAGATAAACAAGAAAAAAGTAATTTTTGTAGGAATAATTGCAATACTAATAATAGTAGTTATAAAATCAATTTGCTATTTTGTGGAGAAGCCACAAGTTAAACTAATTGGAGACAGTAATATTTCATTAACACTTGGAAGTGAATATAAAGAATTAGGAGCAAATGCGACAGTACACAAAAGAGAAATAAATAATAAAATCCAAGTAAAAGGTAAAGTTGATACGTCAAAAGTTGGAAAATATAGTATAGATTATTGCATAAATAATAAACCATATGCAACTAGAAATGTAGAAGTAAAAGATAATATTGCACCAAGCTTGGAACTTAAAGGAAATAAAATCATCAATCTAAAAGAAAATACTGAATATGAAGAAATAGGATATATAGCAAAAGACAATTATGATGGAGATATTACAAATAATGTTACAACTCAAAAAGAAGATATAAATGAAGATGAATATAAAATAACATATAAAGTAAAAGATTCTTCTGGAAATGAGACAAAAAATGAAAGAGTATTAATAAAAAATAAAACTCAGCAAAATGAAAATGTAATTTATTTAACTTTTGATGATGGGCCAAGCCTAGACATCACCCCACATATTTTAGATATTTTAAAAGAAGAAAATGTAAAAGCTACATTCTTTATATTAGATTATAATAGTAAAAAAGAAGAATTAGTAAAAAGAGAAGCAAATGAAGGACACTCAATAGGACTACATGGAGTGTCACATAATTATAAAGAAATATATGGTTCATTAGAAAATGGATTAAATAACTTTATTAACTTAAATAAAAAAGTAAAAGAAAGCACGGGAATAGATACAAAACTTATTAGATTTCCAGGAGGAAGTTCTAATACAGTTAGTAAATTTAATCCAGGAATAATGACAAATTTGGCAGTAAACTTACTAGAAAAAGGATACAAATACTATGATTGGAATGTAGCATCAGGAGATTCAGGAGATGTAAAAACTAAAGAAGCAGTTTACAACAATGTAACTAAGGGAATAAGAAAAAATAGAAATAACATAGTTCTAATGCACGATTTCTCTGGAAACACTAAAACATTAAATGCATTAAGGGATATTATTAAATATGGAAAAGCTAATGGATATACATTTGAAAGAATCACTGAAAGTACCCCAATGATTACTCAAAAGATTGTAAACTAGTGAATTTTATTTGAATATTTGAAGAATAAAACTTAAAGAATTTATTATAAAATTATTATTAGTTAAAATATTTTACTAAATGAAATAATTAATTTATATATATGAAAACATAAAAAATAAACATCAGAAAGTTAGACAAAATATAATTAAATTAGTAGAGAAATGTTGATTTTTGACTTCACATTTGCTATACTATTACCAAGAATTTTAGGAGTGGATTATATTGAATAAGAAAAGCGAAAACAAAAGTAAAAATATAAAAAATAAAAAACCAAAGAAGAAAAATAAAAAATTAAGAATAATTTTATTAGCAATATTATTAGTATTAATAATTCTAGGAGGAGTATTTGCATATAAAACGTATAAAAATGGTGGTGGATTAGGAGGAATGCTGGCAACAGTAGCAGGACATGATGAAAATACCAAAAAGAACTTGGGAACATTTCAGGTACTACTTATGGGGGTAAGTACTGATCAAGCAGGAGTAAACTTGACAGACACAATAATGGTAGCATCATATGATCCAAATAAACAAGAAGCAGTCTTAATATCTGTACCAAGAGATTCATATACAGGAACAAATACGAAAAAAGCGACAGCTGCAAAAAAGATAAATGCTTTATATAATGTAAGTGGAGATCCTCAAGAAACTTTAGATGCAGTTAATAATCTAACAGGATTAGATATAAAATATTATGCAATAATAAAAACAGAAGCATTAATAGAATTAGTAAATGCAATAGGTCCGATAGAATACAATGTTCCAATAAATATGGATTATGATGATGTAACACAAGATTTACATATACATCTAAAAGCAGGAGTACAACAAATAGATGGAAAAAAAGCAGAACACTTATTAAGATTTAGACATAATAACAATGGAACAAGCTATCCAAGTGAATATGGAGACAATGATATAGGAAGAATGAGAACACAAAGAGAATTTATCACAGCAGTAATATCTCAAACAGTAAAACTAGAAAATATAACAAAATTAGGAGCTATATTAGATGTTGCAAATAGAAACTTAATAACAAATATAGACTTTAAAACACTAAAAGACTACTTACCATATGCAGTAGAATTTAATACACAAAACTTAAAAACAGCATCATTACCAGGAAGTGTTCCTGACCTAAGAAAAACAAACAATGTAAGCATATTTGTTGTAGATAAAGAAGAAACGCAAACATTAATGCAAGAATTATTCTATAAAGAAGAACAAGAAGGAGAAAACACAGCGATAAATAATACAGGAGATAATACAACAAATGTATCAACAAATACTACTAAGACAAAACAAAAAACAAAAGCAGAAATAAAAATAGAAATATTAAATGGAAGTGGAAATAGTAAAACGCTACAAAATGCAATAGATAAACTAAAAAATAAAGGATACAATGTAACAAAAACAGGAACTACAAACGCTACCAGCAAAACAACAATAATAAACAAAAAAGAAATTCAAGAAAGCACAATGCAAGATATAAAAACTACAATAGGAGTAGGAACAATATCAGACAGCGAAGTGAATTCAAGTAAGGTAGATATTACAATAATATTAGGAAAAGACTATAAATAATTTTGATGATTTTGGGGACGTGATTTTGGGGTCGGAGACAAAAATCATTTTGAATAAGTATAAAATTTGTGATTTTAAAATTAAAATATTTTAATTACGCATATACTTATAAGAAGTTTTATGATTTGTAATATCCAAAAATATTATAAAAATTGATAAAAAATGGGGCAGAGATAATAAATTATCATTTATTATCTCTGCCATTTTTAAAAATTTTTATGTAATAGAAATATGAGTTTTAAATTTTATTATTCATCTTCACTATTTTTCTTATTTGTAAAAAATATTAAATATGTTCCTATAAGCATGATCATAGCAATTATAATAGCAGAAGCAAAATGTAAAATATTAGTAGTATCAACATCATGAGTAGCCACTAAGTTAAGAGTATAACTATTTCCATCAATATTATAAATTGCCTTTCCTAAAATAGATCCATTAGTTATAGGAGCTGAAATATTATCATTCAAAATTATTTCAGGTATATAATTTGTATTTAAATCAGCATTATTAACTAAAGTATTAAGACTACTATCAAAAGCAAGATCTAAACTTTTTGTATTAAGGGAGGCATTATGTACTTGAATTTGAGTTAAAATATCTCCACTATTTACAATATTTCTTATAGAAAAATTATTAAATCCGTATTCATATAAAATTTTAGAATCAGAAAATCTACTTGAAATTCCATTAACAGTACTTCCACCCAAAACTACACAAATTAACTCAATATCATTTTTAAAAGCACATGAAACTAGACAATCACCAGCTTCAGTAGTAAAACCAGTTTTTCCAGCAGTTGCATATTTGTAATAGCTAGAATCTTCTTGAACTAATAATTTATTTGTTGCAACATATGTCCTTGAAGCAGATTTATTAGTTGCAGGTATAGTGCAAGAAGACATAGAAGAAATACGCCTAAAATCTGTATTATCAAGACAATACTGCATTATAATTGATAAATCTTGAGCAGTTGTATAGTGATTAGGGTCTTGTAATCCATAAGTGTTAGTAAAATGAGTATTTTTTAGCTTTAAATCATTAGCTTTATCGTTCATCATAGAAACAAAACTATCAATAGAGCCAGCAACATATTTAGCTAATATATTTGCAGAATCATTTGCAGAATGAACCAATAGAAGTTCTAATAGTTGTTCAACTGTTAATTTTTCATCCATTGTTATATTAGCAGTTACATACCCTTCAGGGATAGTAGATATAGACTCAGCATCAGCAGTAACGACATCATTAAGTTTACAATGTTCTAACACTAAAATAGCAGTTACAATTTTAGTGGTACTTGCAGGAAACATTTTGTCAGTAGAATTTTTATCGTATAAAATTTTATTAGTTTTATTTTCCACCAATATTACAGATTTTGATTGTAATTCCAAATTATCGCTGGAAGCAAATACAAATCCAGAAAGTGAAAAAAGTAAAAAAAACATAAAAAATAAAAGAATGATAAATCTTTTAATATTTAAACTTAATCTAGTAATTTTTAATTTCATATTTTTATCTCCTAGTGATTATAAATTAGCATTAATAATATATAGTATTTTTAATAAATTTTCAATTGTTTTTATAATATTAATATAAAATTGTTACTATATAATGGCTTTTACAAAGTAGCCACTGGAAATAGTTGATAATTATGAACTATTTCCAGCTACTCTACAGTAAGTAACATTAGCTAGTAAAAAAATTAGAAATTTTAAAAGAAAGAGGTAGATAGATGAATCAAAATAAAGAAAAAATTAAGAAAATTAGTATTATAGTAATTATAATGGCATTAATTATAGGTTATTTTATATATCAAAGAAAAAATGAATTTACTATAAATGAAGAAGTTAGCAACGAAAACACGATAGAGGAACCAAAAGAAGAAAAAAGTAAAAAAATTATAGTTCATATATCTGGTGCAGTTAAACAAGAGGGCGTAGTTGAACTTGAAGAAGATAGTAGAATTGCAGATGCAATAGAAAAAGTAGGAGGACTAAAAGAAAATGCAGAAATTAGGGAAATAAATTTAGCATACAAACTAGAAGATGGTATGAAAATATATATTCCTACAAAAGAAGAAATAAAAAATAAAGAAAGTCAAGAAGTAAATCAAGAAAATGAACATGTATATGGAGGAACAAAAGAAAATAGTTCGCAAGTAAGCAACTTACAAAAAAATAGTGAGTCAAAAGAAACTATCAGAAACAAAAAAGTAAATATAAATAAAGCTTCACAAGAAGAACTAGATAGCTTACCAGGAATAGGTCCATCAACAGCAGATAAAATTTTAGAATATAGAAAACAAAATGGAAATTTTAAAAGTATAGAAGATATAAAAGAAGTTAGTGGGATAGGAGAATCAAAATTTGAGAAAATAAGAAATATGATTACAGTTAATTAGTAGAAAATAAGGAATTATAAAAGAATTTACTGTGAACAGTAAGTAAAATTTTATTATTTTTTATAAATTAAAATAAAAAACTTGACTAGATAAGAAAATTATAGTAAAATGTTAGTGCGAACTAACAAAATACGAATTAAATCAGATATAAGTTACTACAAATATTCAAATCATAACATATGACTTATACTTGAAAAGGTTTATAGGTAAATCCATCATAAAAACCAAAATACAAATATAGAAGGAAGAAAAATGAAGTTAACAAACTCTCAAGAAGAATATTTAAAAACAATATACATATTAGAAAATAGTAATAAAAAAATAAGAGTCACAGATATTGCAAAAAAATTAAATATAACAAAGCCAAGTGTAAATAGAGCGATAAAGATTTTAAAAGAAATGAACTTAATAGAATATGAAGCATATGGAGATATTTTATTAACAAATGAAGGAAAGCAATATGCAAGAGAAATTCTAAAAAAGCAAGATATATTAAAAATATTTTTAACAGATATACTAGAAGTAACTGAAGAAGCAGCAGAAGAAGAAGCGAAATCAATGAAATCAGTAATATCAAAAGAAACAAGTAAAAAACTAGAAAACTATATAGCACAAATAATGAACTTAGGAGACTTAGATTGCAACTATGACGAAAACAACCCTAAATGTCAAAACTGTGTTAAGATTACTATAAAAAACAGGCTAAAAAAACAACAAAATAAGAAATAAAAAAATAAGAAAGGAGAGTATAATATAAAATATTATACACAAATAAAATGATATTAGAAATAAAAGATATATGTTTTGAAAGAGAAAATAAAAAAATATTAGACAATATAAATTTAAAAATAGAACTAGGAAAATTTATAGCAATAACAGGACCAAATGGATCAGGAAAATCAACATTAGCCAAAATAATAATGGGGATAGAAAGACCTGATTCAGGTAAAATACTATTTGACGGAAAAGACATAACAAATATGGAAATAAACGAAAGAGCAAAACTAGGAATCAGTTTTGGATTTCAACAACCAGTAAAATTCAAAGGAATTACAGTATATGACTTATTAAAAATAGCATCAAAAAAACAAATAACAAAAAAAGAAGCATGTGATGCACTGTCAAAAGTTGGATTATGTGCAAAAGAATATGTAGATAGAGAGGTAAATAGCTCACTATCAGGAGGAGAGTTAAAAAGAATAGAAATAGCAACAGTAGCATTAAGACAAACAAAACTAACAATATTTGACGAACCAGAAGCAGGAATAGACTTATGGAGTTTTAACAATTTAATAGAAATATTTGAAAATATGAGAGAAATAATAAAAGGAACAACAATAATAATATCACATCAAGAAAAAATACTAAAAATAGCAGATAAAATAATATTAATGAAAAATGGAAAAGTAGAAAAAATAGGAGAAAGTAGAGAAATATTAGCAGAAGACATAAAAGAAAAGAAATGTTGTAAGATAAAATAAAGGTTATAGGACCTAAAAACCTAAATTTTATAAAAATAGGAGAAATAATGGAAGAAAAAAACTTAAATGAAATAGACAAAAGCTTACTTAATGAAATATCAAACTTAGAAAACATTGAAAAAGGAGCTTTTAATATAAGAAAAAATGGAAAAGGAATAGAAAGAAAAGTTACAGAGAATATAAATATAGTAACAAAAAAAGATGTATCAGGAATAGATATATATGTAAAAGAAAACACAAAATTTGAATTTATACATATACCAGTTATTATAACAGAAAGTGGATTGACAGATGTTGTATATAACGACTTTTATATAGGAAAGAATGCAAATGTAATAATCGTAGCAGGATGTGGAATACACAATGACCACCATACAAATGCTCAACATGATGGAATACACAGATTCTATTTAGAAGAAGGAGCAAAAGTAAGATATGTAGAAAAACACTATGGGGAAGGAAATGGTGACGGAAAAAACATATTAAATCCGATAACAGAAGTATATTTAAAACCAGGAAGTAGCATGGAAATGGAAAGTGCACAAATAAAAGGTGTAGATTCAACAATTAGAGAAACAAAAGGAGTACTACAAGAAAATACAAATTTTGTAGTAACAGAAAAAATAATGACACACGGAAAACAAACAGCAAAAACAATATTTGATGTAGAATTAAACGGAGAAAATGCAAGTACACATGTAACATCAAGGTCAGTAGCTGCAGATAACTCAAAACAAGAATTTGTTTCAAAAATTTATGGAAATAAAAAATGTTTTGCACATAGTGAATGTGATGCCATAATAAAAGACAAAGCAATAGTAACAGCAACACCAGAAATTACAGCAAATGATGTAGATGCAAACTTGATTCACGAAGCAGCAATAGGAAAAATAGCTGGAGAACAATTAATTAAATTAATGACATTAGGATTATCTGAAAAAGAAGCAGAAGAAGAGATAATAAATGGATTTTTAAGATAAATAGTGATATCTTATAAAAAACTTTAATATAAACATACAAAAAAGAATATCGAAAATACTGTATAAATTTCATACAAATTATTCGATATTCTTTTTTGCATAATTATTCATATTTTATGAAAAAAGATATTTTATCTGTCATAAATAGGATTTTTACATATACAACAAGTAAAAAGTGATACGATAACTTTTTTCATACAATTTCGCTACCTTTATTATAATTAGGTTTTTATCTATAAATTTTATTCAACTTCTTTTTTCCAAAGACCATGTTTATTGCAATAAGCATAAAGAACTGATCCAGGAATATATGGAAATCTACATTCAGCATTTTGTTCAGGATATAATTTAATAAAATACTCTTTATTATCAGCAACTAAAGAAATCCATTCAATAAAATGTTCTTTTTCCATAACATGATTTACTTTAACAAATATTTCGTCTTCTACTTTTTCGAAAGTAGGAACATGTTTTTCAACAGCTGCATCAACAGAATTAGGAACTAATACATTCATAGTTTCCCCACAACATAATATTCCACAATTTTCACAGTTACAATCTTCAATTACCTTTACAGTAGCTCCACATGATTTACATTTTTTTATAATTAATTCATTTTTCATAATATTACCTCCTTAAAATTTATAAAAATAGTATATCACTTATTAAAAAAAATATAAAGTGATATTTGCAACAAAAATATTTATAATAAATAAAAATTTTAATAAAATAAAAAAGGCTATATTAAAGAATTTTAAACAACAATTTAACATAACCTTTTTAAAACAAATTACTTTCTTAAAGAATCAGAATGATGTTTTCTTTTAGCCATTTTATGCAAAGCAATAGCATAATCTAGCTTGGAAAGAATGTCCCGAACTTCTTTATGAGCTTTTTCTAATTCCTCAAGTGACATAGATGAGATATTTATCTCATTCTGGTTAATAAACATAAGAAATCCTCCTTAAATAATTTTTTTTAATTATACCACTAATTTAATAAATTTGCAAAATAGCTATTTGAACATTATGTAAAATATGATATAATAATAACAAATATGCTTAGAAAGGGGAAAATACAAGATGGATATTTTAAACAATTTAAAGAAGCTATTAAGAGTTAATAAAAGAAAGGAAAAAAATATGCGGAATTTAGAAAAAACAAAACTTAGAAATTGTGAATTATATACGGACAAAGAGGAAGAAAAATGGGAAAAGAGATTCGCGCAATACAGTAAATTTAAAATCATTCAAAATGGTATTAGATATAGAATATGTGTGAATTTTGAAGAAGGACAGCAAGAAAAAAAAGAAATAACAGAATTTATAAGAAAAAGTTTAGAAGAAGATCTAAATTTAATGATAATTTTAATCAATATAGGAATCAAGTATGAATTAGGAACAAGAACAAAAGTGAATAGAAAAAGACATAAAATTCAACTCTTTTTTAGCTAACCCTGAAAGGAATCACATTGTGATTCCTTTTATAAATTTACAGAATAATATGTGATCTTGATACTATATAAAATTTTTTTGTATACAAAAAGTATATAATTATTTTTGCTAGAATATGTAATATTTTTTTTATTTATGAATATAATAATATTAAAGAAGAAATAAATAAATTTTAATTATTTTAATGAATTTTTAAAATTTGGTTGACAAAACTATGGTATAGGTTGTATAATTAAAAAGTAATTACATCGCGGGATGGAGCAGTTGGCAGCTCGTCGGGCTCATAACCCGAAGGTCGCAAGTTCGAGTCTTGCTCCCGCAACCAAATAAATTAAGAGTTTCAGAAACTAACTGAAACTCTATTTTTAATGTATATGAATTTGATAAAATAAAGTTTGTGTAGTTGAGAAAATAGATATTTTGTGATATATTTGTAAAAAATGTAATTTAGGGAAAAATGAAAAAGTTAGTTAGATATGAGAAAGACAATCAAACAGGAAATAATATCAAAAATAATAAATAATTAAGATAGACAAGGTAGTAGAATAAAATTAGTTATAATTGATGGGAGTAATTATTATGATAATATACGAAGCAACCAAAAAAAAATTTATAGAAGATGTTATACAAGATAAAATTGAGGAAAATATAGACACAAGATTCTATGAAAAAATGGGATATCATACATCTTTGGCTGAAAGAAAAGCATGGAATAATTCTATGCAGTACATGATGAAAGTATTAATAGACAATAATATTCCTGAAAATAGTGGAATTGCTATTGAATTTAAAATTCCAAATACTTCAAAGAGAGTAGATTTTATAATTACTGGAAAAAATGAAGAATTAAAAAATACAGGAATAATTATTGAATTAAAACAATGGACTGAAGCAAATATTGTAAGTGGAAAAGATGGAATAGTGCAAACATTTACAGGTCATGCATTGAGAGAAGTAATACATCCATCATATCAAGCATGGTCATATGCAACAACAATAGAAGACTATAATGAAACAGTACAAGATGAAAAGATAGAGTTGTACCCATGTGCATATCTTCATAATTATGTAGATGTAACACCTCAAACACTATTATCAGATGAATATAAATATTATTTAGAAAAAGCACCAGTATTTATAAAAGGTGATGTAGAAAAATTAAGAGATTTTATAAATAAGTATATTAAATATGGTGATGATAAGGAAACACTATATATGATTGAAAATGGAAAAATCAGACCATCTAAATCATTACAAGATGCTTTATCTAGTATGTTGCAAGGGAATGAAGAATTTATTATGATTGATGACCAGAAAATTGTATATGAAACAGCATTAGAAATGGCTAGAAAATCATATAGAGATGGAAATAAAAGAGTATTAATAGTTAAAGGTGGACCAGGTACAGGAAAATCAGTATTGGCAATTAATTTGTTAGTAAAATTAACAACTGAAAATATGGTTTGTTCATATGTAACAAAGAATTCAGCACCAAGAAAGGTATATGAAACAAAATTAAGTGGAAACCTTAGAAAAAACAGAATAAGTAATTTATTTAAAGGTTCAGGTTCATTTATTGAATCTTATAACAATGAATTTGATGTTTTAATTGTTGACGAAGCTCATAGATTAAATGCAAGGTCTGGTATGTTCCAAAATTTAGGAGAAAATCAGATAAAAGAAATTATTCATGCATCAAAATTTTCAATATTTTTTATAGATGAATCTCAAAAAGTTACTTTAAAAGATATTGGAAGTGTTGAAGAAATACAAAAATATATTAGAAAAATAAATGCAGAATCAGAAATAATGCAGTTAGAATCACAATTTAGATGTAATGGATCAGATGGATATATTGCTTGGCTAGATGATGTTTTAGATATTAAAAAAACAGCTAATAGTGATGGATTTGATTTAGACTATGATATTAAAATTTGTGATACTCCTAATCAAGTAAGGGATATAATTTTTGAAAAAAACAAAATAAATAATAAAGCTAGATTACTTGCAGGGTATTGTTGGGATTGGATAAAAGATGGAAAAAATAAATCAGATGTATTTGATATAAAAATTTCGGACGATAACTTTGCAATGAGTTGGAACTTGGGAAATAGTAAAACATGGGCAATCGATCCTAACTCAGTAAATGAAATAGGATGTATACATACTGCCCAAGGACTTGAATTTGATTATGTTGGAGTAATTATTGGAAATGATTTAAGATACGAAAATGGCAAAGTAGTTACAGATGTTATGCAAAGAGCTAAGACAGATCAATCAATAAAAGGAATTAAAAAAATGCTTAAACAAGATTTGGATAAAGCAAAAAGATTATCAGATGAAATAATAAAAAATACATATAAGACATTAATGACTAGAGGACAAAAAGGTTGCTATATTTATTGCCTAGATAAGAATTTAGCTGAATATTTAAAAAGAAGATTAAATAAAAACCATTAATTAAATAATTACTCATAGTTACAAACATTATAATTGTAATATTTTTTAAATACTTTAAATTTTTGGGGAATAAAAAAACAGTCAATGATAACACAATTGACTGTTTTTTAATAGCAGAATATAATATGTAATAATAATAATAAAACAAAAGATTCCCCCTCTATTTTTGTTGAATTCTATATTTTTTTACAACATTCGACAAATTTTTTGGTAAATAATTGGTATTATATAAAAAGGGGGGATATATATGAAAAAAAATAAAGTAAAAATAATATCAATTTTATTAATTGCTTTAAGCATAATACTAATAGGAGTTAATGTATATGGTCATTCAGGAAGAACAGACTCAAGAGGTGGACACAAGGACAACCAAAATAAGAGTGGATTAGGAAGTTATCATTATCACTGTGGAGGGCATCCTGCTCATTTACATACTAATGGAGTTTGCCCATATTCACCTAGTTCACAATCAAGTAAAAGTAGTACATCAAGTTCTTCATCATCAAATAGTAAACAAAAACCTAAAACACCAACTACAATAGTAGCAACAAATATTAAAATAAACGAAAATGAAATAAGTATAAAAGAAGGAGAAAGTAAAAAACTAACAGTTACAATAACACCAGAAAATGTAACAGATAAGAATGTAAAATGGAAGTCAAATGACGAAAATATTGCTACTATTAGTTCTACAGGAGAAATTATAGCTAAAAAAGCAGGGAAAGTTGAAATAACAGCAACTAGTTCTAATGGAAAAATAGACACAATAAAGATAAATGTAAGAGAAGAACCAAAGTTAGAGAATAATAATATAGCAAAAAATAATTCTATGTCCAATACATCAACAATGATTAAAAATAACAACAATATTAATAATACAACAACAGAAATAAAAAAAGATTCGAGTTTTTTATCAGGAATTATAATATTAGTATTATTAGGAGGAGGAACTTATTGGGGATATAAAAAATATAGAAATTCAAAAGTAAGTTAATGAAAGTGATATAATTGTCAAGAAAAATTTTTTATGATAAAATAATAAAAAATATAAACAAAAAAGATAAAATATAATTATTAGAGTAAAATAGCTAAAAAGAGGAATAAAAAATGAAAATATCAGATCCAATTATAGAAAAAATAAAGGACAACGAAGAACCATTACAATTATTAAAAAAACAAATATCAAATTCAAAAGATGAAAAAAGAAAAGATATTATAATGGCATATCCTACAGTATATATACATAATTGGAAAAACAAAGACAAATATGAAGCATATGTTGGTGAATCAAATAATATATATAATAGAACAAAACAACATTATAGAAAAATGAATTACAAAAAAAAATGGCAAAATAATTTATTAAATAAGAATGCAGACCTATATATAATAGGACATGAATATTTTAGTAAATCTATGACAATGGATATAGAAACTAAACTGATTCATTATTTAACAAGTGTTGAAAATGTAAAAAGAGTATACAATGAAAAAACAAATCGTCAAAACAAATATTATAAATCTGAAGAAATGGAGAAGATATTTGCCAATATATGGAGAAGATTGAGAGAAAAAAATAAAGATTTGTTTCCGTCAGAAAGTTTTATTAAAGATACTACTATTTTTAAGGCTTCACCATTACATAAGCTTACAGATGAACAAAAAGAAGCAAAAGAAGAAATTATAGAGAAAGTAGAAAATGCTTTAAAAAATAATAAGAAAAAACAATTAATTTTTGTAGAAGGAGAAGCAGGAACAGGAAAAACAGTATTAACTAGTAGTACATTTTATGAATTATTTTGCAGATATGAAGAAGTGCAAAATAATAATATAGATAAAAAAAGCTATGGAAGTGCAAAATATCGATTATTAGTAAATCATAAAGAACAAATTACAGTATATAAACAAATTTTTAGCAAATTAGGAATAATTGATAAATATGGAAAAGTAGTAGATAGACCTACACATTTTATAAACACTCATTCAAGTGACAACCCAGCAGATGTTGTTTTTGTTGATGAAGCCCATTTATTATGGACACAAGGAAAACAAGCATATAAGGGTAAAAATCAATTAGAAGATATTATAAATAGAGCTAAAGTAGTAATTATAATGTTCGATGAAAATCAAATTTTAACAACTGAACAATATTGGGAAAACAAACAGTTAAATAAATTAAGAAATAAGGCAATTAAAAATGATAATTATATTAAACTTGAAAATCAACTTAGAATTCATGCTAGTAAAGAAACTATAGATTGGATAGATTCATTTACAAAAGATAGAAAAATAAAAGAAATACCAAAAGATTTAGGTGGATATGATATAAAAATCTTTGATACTCCAGCAGAATTAGAAAAGAAAATTAAATCAAAAGCTTTAAGAGGTAAAGAAAGACTGTCAAGGATAATTGCAACATATGATTGGAAATATGTTGCAAAAAATCATAAAAAGTGCCCAGGTAAATATTGGGAAGTGAAAATAGGTAACTGGCATAAGCCATGGAATTATGAATTAGAGCAAGATTTAAATAAAGATGAAAAAGCAAAAATAGCGAAACTTGCATGGGCAGAACAAAAACATACAATTAATGAAATTGGTTCCACATATACAATTCAAGGATTTGATTTGAACTATTCAGGAGTAATACTTGGACCATCGGTACAATATAGAAATGGACAAATAACATTTAATCCAGATAAAAGTTACAATACAAAAGCAACTAGAAACAGAACTTTATCAGATGGAACTTTAAGAAAGTTTGGAAAAGAATTACTAAGGCATGAATTAAGAATTTTAATGACAAGAGGAATAAATGGATTATATATATATGCATATGATGATGAATTAAGGAAACAATTAAAAAAATGTATTAGTAAATAATAGTATAAAAATAGAAAGGCTATAGAAGTATATTTATAAAAGTTATATAAATAAAATATATTTTTATAATGTGAATTAATATGAAGGAATTAGAAGAAAAAATAGTGAATTTTGCAAAAGAGAGAGATTGGCTACAATTTAATACACCAGAAAATTTAGCAAAATCAATATCAATAGAAGCAGGAGAATTATTAGAATGTTTTCAATGGAATAACCAATATGATAAAGAAGAAGTAAAATATGAAATAGCCGATGTTATGAATTATTGCATATTGTTATGTCATCAAATAAATGTGGATCCTAAGAAAATTATTTTAGAAAAAATGAAAATATCAGAAAAAAAGTATCCTATTGAAAAAGCAAAGGGAGTAAGTACTAAATATAATAAACTATAAAAAATAACAAATTTAAACTTTAACTTTTTAAATTAAATATAGATATTGTTTCTAGATTTTAATTTAAAAAGTTAAAGTTTTAAAATGTATAATTTTAGAAGATATAATAAAATTTAGAAATATTACTAAAACAAGAAAAAACATTGACAAAAATTGTAAAAAACTATATACTATATACATAAAATTTAAAATTAACTTATTTAATTTCAAACTTTAGAATTATAAAATAATAAAGAAACTGTATTTACAACATTTTAATTATCATAAAAATTTAAATCTTATATTTTAAAATCAAAAAAATAATAAAGTTTAAATCAATAAAAAAGTATTCAAGTTAAATTAATATGAAATATAAGTAGAAAGGAAAAAATGTTAGCAAAAACATATAGCATAGGACTACGAGGGCTAGATGGCTACTTAATTTCAATACAAGTAGACATATCGAAAGGAATGCCAAGCTTCGAAATAGTCCGGATTACCAGACACAAGCGTAAAAGAATCAAAAGAAAGAGTAAAAACAGCGATAAAAAATTCAAAAATAGACTTACTAAGTAGAAAAATAGTAGTAAATTTGGCACCAGCAAACACAAAAAAGCAAGGCTCAAACTTTGACTTAGCAATAGCCACAGGAATTATCATAGCACTAGGAGACATAAAAAACAAAAATATCACTAAATTTTTAGAAGAAACAATATTCATAGGAGAACTATCATTAGACGGAACAATAGAAAAAGTAAATGGAATATTACCAATATGTATAGAAGCTAAGAAAATAGGAATAAAAAATATAATTTTATCAGAAAAAAACCTTGAAGAAGCAAAAATAATAGAAGGAATAAATATATTACCAGTTAAAAATCTACAAGAAGTCATAGAAATCTTAGAAGAAAATAAGATAAATTCAAAAGAGGAAAAAATATATAACTACAAAATCATTGAACCAAAATACAATATTGATTTTTCAGAAGTAAAAGGCCAAGAAAATGTAAAAAGAGCATTAGAAATTTCTGCAGCAGGAGGACATAATTGTATTCTAATAGGAAGTCCACGGTACAGGAAAAACAATGTTAGCAAGAAGAATTCCAACAATATTACCAGATATGACAATAGATGAAGTTTTAGAAGTTACAAAAATATATAGTATAGTTGGACTAACTTCTAAAGAAACACCGTTAATATCTAATAGACCATTTAGAAGTCCACATCATACGGTAACAACAGTATCTTTAGTTGGAGGAGGAAAAAATCCCAAGCCAGGAGAAATAAGCCTAGCACATAATGGAGTTTTATTCTTAGATGAGTTACCAGAATTTAATAGAAATTCATTAGAAGTCTTAAGAGGACCGTTAGAAGATAGAAAAATAACTATAAGCAGATTAAATTCGACAATAACATATCCGTGTAATTTTATGTTTATAGCAAGTATGAACCCATGCCCATGTGGATATTTCGGCTCAAAAGAAAAAGCATGCAAGTGCAAACCAGAACAGATTCGAAAATATATAAACAAAATAAGTGGACCATTATTAGATAGAATAGATATTCACATAGAAGTATCAGGAATAAGGTTTAGCAAATTACAAGGCGATAAGAAAGTAGAAAATTCAAAAGAAATAAAGAATAGAGTTAATAGAGCTAGAAATATACAGATAAAAAGATATAAAGAATATAATATTCATTCAAATGCAGAATTAACACCGAAACTCATAGAAAAGTTTTGCAAGTTAAATAATGCTTCTAAAATAATTTTAGAAAAAGCATTTAAAAAATTAGGGTTAAGTCCAAGAGCATATGGAAGAATATTGAAAGTAGCAAGAACAATAGCAGATTTAGAAGCACAAACTGAAATATCCCAAAAGCATTTAGCAGAAGCAATACAATATCGAAGCTTAGATAGAAAATACTGGAATGAATAAGGAATAAAAAGGAGTGATACTATCAACATACTTAAATATAATGACGAAGAGTACCCAGAACAATTAAGAAAAATAAAGAACCCACCAAAGCAATTATACTATCAAGGAAATTTAGAATTACTAAAAACTAATATTATTGCAATTATAGGTTCAAGAAATGCAAGTCAAAATGGTAAAATATTAGCCAGAAAATTTGCACAAGAACTAAGTTTGCAAGGAATAACCATAGTAAGTGGAATGGCAATACGGAATTGATACAATAGCACATAAATCAACTTTAGAAAGTAATGGATATACAATTGCAGTATTAGGAAATGGATTTAATAATATTTTTCCAGCAGAGAATATACCACTTTATCATGAAATTATAAGTAAAAAAGGTTTAATATTAAGTGAATATCCACCAGAAGAAAAAGCAAAATCTAAAAACTTTTTAGAAAGAAATAGGATTGTTAGTGGATTATCAAAAGGAATATTAATAATAGAAGCAATGCATAGAAGTGGAACAAGTGTAACTGCTAGATTAGCAAAAGAGCAGGAAAGAAAAGTATTTGTATTACCTCATGAAATAGATGATAAAAATGGAGTAGGGACAAATAGATTAATAAGAGAAGGTGCAATATTAGTTACTAGTGTAAAAGAGATAATTTCAGAATTTAGTGAAATGAAATATAAGAAAATAAAAGAAAGTGAAATACAAAAAAGTGATATAGAAAATAAGAAAAAATCAAATATAAAAGAAAACTCGAGAAAAATAAGCAAAGGACAATATAATTTAGAAAATAAAAATAATGAAACAGAAAATTTAGGAACAAAGAAAATTTGTAATAATAAAGAGTATGAAGAATTATACAAATTTATTAATGAAAACCCAATTACAATTGAAGAACTAGTATTAAAAACAAATAAACGAATCAATGAAATTTATAATATCTTATTCATGCTAGAAATAGAAGAATATATAGAAAAAGTTGAAGGAGGATATATATGCAAAAATTGAAAAAGAAAGAAATAGGAAAATTAGGAGAAGACATTGCTTGTGATTATTTAAGTCACAAAGAATATAAAATTATAGAAAGAAATTTTAGATGTAGGCAAGGAGAAATTGATATAATTGCCATCGATATAGAAAAAGAAGAAATTGTATTTATCGAAGTAAAATCTAGGACAAGCTTAGAATATGGAGAACCAGCTGAAGCAGTAGACAGAATTAAACAAAAGCATATATATCAAAGTGCAAGATATTATATTTATAAAAACGAAATAAAAAATATAGCAATAAGATTAGACATAATAGAAGTATATTTATATAGAAATAACAATAAAGTAAATCATATAAAACAAGCATTTTAAGCAAGAAAATGATATAAATAAAAAATATATTCTAATAAATAAAAAGAAATATAAGGCTAATTTGTATTAATCAAGAATTAAATCAATAAATTCAGAAATAAACCTCTTGACTAAAACATAAAAATCGATATAATATGATAGATGTACAAAAGTAGGAGGTAAAAACATGATAAAACCTGAATTAGATGATGAAATAGGAGCTCAAAGAGTAATTGGAGGAATACCAAGGATAAAAGTAATAGGTGTTGGAGGCGGAGGAAACAATGCTGTAAAACAAATGATAGAAGATAATTTAAAAAATGTTGAATTTTATTACCTAAATACAGAAATGGGAGTTTTAAATAAAATAAATGCAAGAAATGTATTGCAAATAGGGAAAGAAACAACAAAAGGACTTGGTGCAGGAGCAAATCCAGAAATAGGAGAAAAATCTGCAATAGAAAGTAAAGAAGAAATAAGAAATATTTTAAAAGGAACAGATTTATTATTTATAACAGCTGGAATGGGAGGAGGAACAGGAACTGGAGCTGCTCCAGTTGTAGCAGAAATTGCTCAAGAAATGGGAATTGAAACAATAGGAATAGTAACAAAACCATTTGCTTTTGAAGGAAATGCAAGAGCTGCAAAAGCTAGAAGAGGAATTGAAAAATTAAAACAACATGTAAATAGCTTAATAATAGTATTAAATGATAATCTTTTAGCAATATCTGACAAAAAAATAACAATAAATAATGCATTTAAACAAGCAGATACTGTACTAGAACAAGGGATAAAAAGTATAACAGATTTAATTACAACAATAGGAGATGTTAATGTTGATTTTGCAGACATTAGAACAATACTAGGATACAGAGGAATGGCATATATGGGAATAGGAAAGGCAGCAGGAGAAGGTAGAATGATAGATGCTGTTAAACAAGCAATAGAAAATCCATTAACAGAAAATAAAATAAATAATGCAAAAGGTGTTATTTTTAATGTTAGAGGAAATTCAGAGTTAGAGTTAAGTGAAATTGGTGATGGATTAAAAATAATAAATGATTTGGTAAATGAAGATGCAAATATTATTTTTGGAACTTTAACAGATAATACTTTAACAGATGAAATAGTTGTAACAGTAATTGCAACAGGAGTTGAAGAAAATAAAAATTTAGAAAATACAAAAAAATTAAACATGGTTTAGAAAAACTATCGAGGAGCTTTTTAAAGGTAACTTTTACTTGTTGTATACGGAAAAATCTTATATAGGGTCAAGATAAAAGCAGATTTTTCCTATACAATAAGAAAAGTGGGGATTGAATAAAACAATATCAATCCCCACTTTTTAGATTTCTTTATATTATAAATTAAGTAAAGAAGTGATTTTTCTATATACTCATATACTTACTATTCCAGTTCAAAAAGTTAAATCTAATTTTACTAAAATGCTTGTAATATGTCATAAGAACTTAATTGTCCTTACTATTATAAAAAATCCCTTGATACAAATTATCAGCTTTTAATTTCTTATCAATTCCATTTAAAACCCACTTTTTATGCACATTCCAAGATGGAGCAACAAGTAAATCTTTTGGGGCATCTCCTGAAATTTTATGAATAACAATACCAGGTCTAATATGTGTTAAGATATATTCCAATGTATCTAAGTAATAATCAAAAGTAATAGGCTCATATTTATTATCATAATACATTTTTGCAAGAACAGTATTTTCAACTACATAAGTAGAATGAATTTTCAAACCCTGAATATTTTGTGAATTAATAAAGTTTACAGTTTCTTTAATATCTTCAAAGTTTTCCCCTGGAAGTCCAACCATTATATGTGTCACAACATCTATATTATATTTATTTAATAACTTTACAGCATTAATATAAGTTGAAAGTAAATAACCTCTATTGATTAATTTTGCAGTTTTGTCATTAGAAGTTTGCAATCCAAGTTCTACAAATACATAATATTTTTCAGAATAAGATTTTAATAATTTAACTATATCTTCATTAATGCAATCAGGTCTTGTAGCCACTTCTAATCCAACAATTCTATCATCTATCAAAGCTGAATCATATTTTTTCTTTAAGTTTTCAATAGTATCATATGTATTAGAGAAGTTCTGAAAGTAAACAATAAATTTATTAGCTCTTTCACTTTTATAACTATTAAAAAAATCAATTACCTGATTTTTTATGCTAACAGAAGAATCTAAATGCTCACCAGAACCTTTCTCACTACAAAAAATACATCCACTTCTCCCAACTTTTCCGTCTCTATTAGGACAAGTAAAACCACCATCAATACAAATTTTTAATACTTTTTCTCCAAATTTTTCTTTTAAAAAATTATCTAATTTATTATATCTATATAAGTTTTCCATAATGAATATAGTATAGCAAATAAAAGAAAAAATAGCAATTTATTTTCCAGTACCTATTTTCAGCTTGTCTACAATAAATAATAATATTTTAAACTCTTAAACTTAAGTTAAAATCCAATAATATCATTATAAATTTCAATAGCAAAATTATCAGTCATACCAGAAATATAAAATAAAATACATTTATAAAAGTCAATTTCACTATTAATATCAAAAAGAACTTTATTTTTCAAACGTAACTCATCTCTATTTCCATAATCATAATAAGAATAAACAAAGCCAATAAAACTTTCGCTTAATTTTTTAGAAATTTTAGATAATGATTTTATATTATTTATTGTATTTTTACCATCAAAACAAGATTTTAATGTATCATATATTTCATTTATAACTAAATTAAAATATCTAACAGAAGGTTTCAACCTATCATTAGTATATATATTTAAGTAATTAAAAGTTTTAATTTTATTCATTAAAGAAAATGCTTCATCAGAGAAATGTAAGCCTAATTCGGGAGTAGAATTTTTGCATAAATCACTTACAAGATAGTTAATAATAACAGTATTATTAATAGGGGTATTAGAAGACTTTTGTAACAATTCATATAATTCATCTAAATGATTTTCTAAAATTCCTAAAGAGATAGCATCTTCAATATCACGACCAATGTAAGAGATTTTATCAGAAATTTTAACAACACAGCCTTCCCAAGTATAAGGTGCATATTGATTAGGATATGAATATGAATTTAAATCGATAAAATCATTTCTTGGTTTTAAACCATTTTCATCAATTTCTCCACAATGTGAGACGATACCATCTCTTACACCATATGTTAAATTCAAATTTTCTTTAAATCTATCCGAGTTTTCAAGTAAGTCTATTGAGCTGACTAAATTTAAACCATTTTTTTCATGCCAAAAAGAACAATGTAAAACCCTTTTACTAATTTCAGACAATATGCGTTCTCCTTCATGACCAAATGGACTATGACCTAAATCATGAGCAACAGAGATTGCTTTTGTAAGTTCAGTATTTAAACCAAGATAATTTGCAATAGTGTAACTTATAGATTCTACATGAGTAACATGTTCTATTCTTGTGCAAATATGGTCACTTTCAGGAGAAAAAAATACTTGAGTTTTATGTTTAAGCCTTCTATATGCTGTAGAATGTATAATTCTAGTATAATCTCTTTCAAAATCAGATCTAACATCATTTCCTCTATTATAAAGAGGTTGCTCTCTAGATAAGATAGTATTCCACTTTGAATTAAAAGCATTTGCAGCCACATTTTCAAATTTTTTCATATACTTTTATATAAACAATCTGCTAAATTTGAGATTGAGTCCTTTCTATAAATTTTATAAAAATAGTCTACTATAATCTTAAGTAAAAATCTATATTAATGCAAAAAATAATTGAAATAAATATATCAAAGTAGTATAATGAAAAAAATTAGGAGGGAAAAATATGTTACATATAATGAAAGATGATTTTGATGAAAATGCTGAAGATATTTTAAATACTATAAATAAAATGCTTAGTAAAAGTAAAGAAGAAAAAGAAGAGAAAAATACAGAAGAAAAAAATAAATAAGAATAATATATCAAGAAAATGGTTTATAGGTAAATCCAAGAAAACCTAAATATAATACTAATAAGGAACAATAAAAATGGCAAATTCAAAGTTAATAGTAGTAGAAGGAGCACAAGGTGCAGGAAAAACAACAGTTACAGATTTTTTACGTCATTCATTGAGTTATACTAATTTATACAGATTATCAGGAACATCAGATAGTTCAATAGAAGGAAAGAAAAAATCAGAAGAAATGTATTATGATTTATTAGAATACATAAAAAGATTAGAAAATAAAAGTATAAATTTAGTATTTGATAGAACTTTTTTCACAGAAGAAAATTATTGTAGATTAGGAAAAAAAGAATATGAGTTTACTGATGTATATGAAAAATTATTAAAACAATTTAGTAATTTAGATTTTGAAATATATTATATAACATTATATTTAAAAGATACAAATCAATATGCAAAACGCTTAGACAGAAAAGAAAAAGCAGTAATAAAATATGCCAAATTTGAATCAGAAAATAGTATAAAGCAACAAGAAGTTTACTTAGAAATGGCAAAAGAAATAAAAGAAAAATATCCAAAAATAAATGTTATAAATCTTCAAAATGATAGAGATTTTGAGGAAACAAAAAAAGAATTAAGGGATAAAATAAATTATTAAAATACAATTTAATAAAACAAAAGAATTACAGGGAAAGAATAAAAGAAAAATTATAATAATTTCCAATAATTAATTAACAGTAATCAGGTTGCATGGATTTATATAAGTAAAGAACAAAAAATAAAATTAAGGATACAATAAAAATAAAAGAAAATCGAAGAAAAAAAGAGATAAAATGAGAAAAAACAATAAATAGACAATAGAAAGAAAAAGCAAAACTAAATAAGTCTAAAAACACTCTAGATGGAATTTGGAATAATTTTCTAAAAACTGTATAATATTAAACAGATGGTGCATTATTCTAGTCGTACTGAAGTTTATGAGGGTGGGGCTAAAAATCCACTAAAGGGCACATCGTTGAAGTTTCTTGAAGTTGCGCGAAATGCCAGTTTTGTGTGGCTTTTGGGAGTAAAGAAATTAGGGTAGTATGTAATGGCATATATATGATTCCCTGGTTTCGCGGAGACTTAAATTGAAATAATTAAACCTTTTTATTAAGATTTAAGTGTAACCTATGTTGAGTGCCAAGACACAAAACACATAGAGTAGCCTGTCTTGAGTGAATATATCGGGATTAATTTACATAGTGAAATTTTATTTTGGCCAAATGAGTTTTGCTTTATTATGAAATTATATTTGCAAAAAGGACTAATAAACTTATAAAGTATGTCAAGGAAAACTTCTAGAATGTTTGCTTAAAATCTGTAAGCATAGGAGTCTAGGGATTAAGGTACAGATTTAAGTGGCGATCTGGTGTCTATTAATAGATTTAGTAGATATTTCCCTCAAACGGAAACGGTTCTAGTAGTAATACTAAACGGGAGATAGAGAAATTCAACCAGACCTAAACTGTAAAATTTACTTAGGCTTTGACCATCAAAATTGAAGATTAAATGGAGTAAATCCATAAGAATAAAGACGGAAAAACTCCGTCTTAAATTTTATATAAGGAAGTAGGAAAAAGAAGAAATGAAAGTAAAAGAAAAAGATGAGGATAACCTGAGAAAGAATAAAGAATATAAAAATAATGTAAAGAAAATCATCAAAAAAGATGTCTTAAAAAATGACAATGATAATAAAATTGAAGAACAAAAAAATAAAGAAATAAAGGAACAAAATAAAAAGGAGAAAAATGACAAAAAGGATAACCAAAATATAAAGTGGTTTATAGAAGTTTTTGTAATGACATTTGTGTTATCAATGGTATTTTCATATATATCAACAAATGGAGTTTCAAACTTAAGTTTAATACCAGCAATTTTAATTTTAATAGCAGTAATATTAGTAGGAATAATATTTGATATAATAGGTGTTGCAGTAACAGTAGCAAATGAACATGAATTTCATGCAAAAGCCACAAAAAAAGTAAAAGGTTCAAAAAGCTCAATAAAATTAATAAAAAATGCTCCTAAAGTTGCAAATATTTGTGCAGATGTTATAGGAGATATTTGTGGAGTACTAAGTGGAGCAATAAGTGCATTAATTGCAGTTAAGATAACAGAACAATTTGGATTAAGTTTTGACTTACAATTTTTATTAAGTGCTTTAGTTTCAGCATTAACAGTTGGAGGAAAAGCAATAGGAAAAAATATAGCTAATAATAAATCAACACAAATTGTGCATAGTGTGGGGATTGTATTAAATAAATTTAGTAGAAAAGAAAAATAATAAAAAGTATTAATAAAAATTTCAATATAAATCGTGAAATTTTCATGACAAAAGAAAAGAATAATGATATAATAATAAATATTGATAAATATATACAACAAAAAAGGAGAAAAATGAAAAGAATAATTGCTGAAAGCCTTGGTGCTGTACACACACACACACACACACACACACACACAAGTACTTTATTAAATAATATAAAAATAAATTAAAATAATAGTTGAAAAAGGTAGTAGTAAAATATTTTTAGTACTATCTTTTTTGAGTTTTAAAACTATAAAATATCAAAATAATAAGAAGCATTTATTAAAGATAGGTTTAATATAAAAATAAAATTTAAAGATAAATGAGTATATTGAGAGATAATGGTTTAATTATATAGAATGGAGTGAAAAAATGAAACTTAAGATAAGAAAAATAGAAAAAGGAATAACATTAATAGCCTTAGTAATAACAATAATAGTATTATTAATTCTTGCAGGAGTAAGTATAGCATTTTTAGTGGGAGATAATGGAATATTAAAATATACAACTAATGCTAAGGAAAAAAATGAGATAGCTATAGAAAAAGAACAAATACAAATAGCTTTATTAGATTATAAAATTGATGACAAAAGAAATAAATATGAGTTAATAGAAAAAGAAACTAAAGAAAAAATAATAAATAAACAAGATGAATATGTTCTGAAAGGAGAAATAATTGAATTAGAAAGTGGAAATAAATACTTAATCACAGAAGACAAAGTAGAATATATAGAAGAAATTGAAAATGCTATTTTATTAAAAGGTGCTACATTTGCACAAGACGATGAGTCTTGGTGGAAAAATAATAAATTAGTAGGACAGAATATATATTCAAGAGAGCAAGTTGAAAGTACACATATTGTAAATAATAAAAATATTCCTGAAGATGTAATATATAGTTGGGATATTTCAGAAAAACAAGATAAAAGTGTAATGTCTTGGATTACAGATGAAAATAAAAATGGTCTATATGAATGGTATATAGGAGCAAAATATAGAGTTAAAGCAAATAAATATATGACAAGTTATTTTTCTAATTTAACAAATTGTCTAGTAATTGATGGGTTAGAATATCTTGATGTATCAGAAACAAAAAGATTTAGAAATTTATTTGTAAATTCAAGTAGTTTGAAAGAACTAAATTTAAGTACATGGAATACTAAAAATGTTATTGACATGATATCAGTATTTCAACATTGCAAATCACTAGAGAAAATTAAATTAGACTCTTGGAATACAGAAAATGTAGAGAATATGGTTGAAATGTTTTATAATTGTAGTTCATTAAAAGAAATTGATTTAAGTAATTTTAATACAGAGAAAGTTGGTTCAATGGCGAGGATGTTTACTAATTGTATTTCATTAGAGAAAGTCAACGTAAAAAGCTTTAATACAAGTAATGTAAAAGATATGAATTCGATGTTTAATTATGTAAAAGCTCTAAAAAAATTAGATTTAAGTAATTTTGAAACAGAAAAAGTAAAAAGCCTTAATGCAATGTTTATGAATGCTTCTATAATGGAAGAATTAGATATTTCAAAATTTACTATAAATGATAATACAGATTTAATGAATTTTCTAGGAAATCTTTCACCAAGTATAAAAATATATGTCAAAGATATAGCTACCAAAAATAAGATAATAGAAAATAGTAAATTAAAGGAAAATAATATATTAATAAAAGAATAAAAAAACAAAATTTGTATGTGGGAATTAATTAAATAAACAATATTAAGTATTCAACATTTATAACATAAAAGACTAAAAAACTTGATAAAGGTTTAATAAAAACATATAATATTAGATATAACTATAAAATAAATTTAAATAGTAAAATATATTATTATAGAAAATAAAAAGAAAGGAGAAATAATTCAACAAATTATAAAATTAGATAGTTGAATTATATGTTAATAAATGAAAGCATTAATCACAGGAGCATCATCAGGAATTGGAAGAGACATGGCAAGAATATTATCAAAGAAAGGATATGAACTTGTATTAGTAGCAAGAGATAATGATAAATTAAAAGAAGTAAAAGAAGAATTAGAAAAAGAAACAAAAGTAGAAATAATATCAGTAGATTTAACAAATGAAGAAAACTGTAAGGAAATTCATAATAAAGTACAAAATGTAGATTTATTAATAAACAATGCAGGATTTGGAGACTGTGGAGATTTCACAAAAACATCACTGGAAAAAGATATAAATATGATAAAAACAAATATAATAGCATATCATATTTTAACTAAATTATATTTAAAAGATATGAAAGAAAAAAACAAAGGTAAAATACTAAATGTTGCTTCAATAGCAGGTTTTATGCCAGGTCCACTAATGGCAACATATTATGCTACAAAAAGCTATGTTGTACGATTATCAGAATCAATAAGAGAAGAATTAAGAAAAGAGAAATCAAATGTGAAAATAAGTATATTATGTCCAGGACCAGTAGAAACAAATTTTAATAAAGTAGCAAATGTAAAATTTCATTTAAGAGAAGCAAATAGTATGGACGTAGCCAAATACGCAATAAACAAAGTAGAAAAAGGAAAATTTTATATAGTGCCAGGAATAGATATAAAATTAGCAAAAATAGGAGCTAAATTAACACCTGCTAATTTAGTAAGTAAAATTACTTATAAAGTTCAAAAGAGGAAAATAACAAACAAGTAGATATAATATTTTAAAAATAATGTGATATAAAAAATAAACATTGACAAACACAAACAAATATTCTATAATAAACTTGGTGATATTATGGAACGACAAATATTACATGTAGATGTAAATAATGCATTTTTAAGTTGGACAGCAGTTGATATGCTAAAAAAAGGAAGCCAAATAGATATAAGAGAAATACCAGCAGTAATAGGAGGAGATGAAAGCAAAAGGTCAGGGATTGTATTAGCCAAGAGTATGAAAGCAAAGGAATTTGGAATAAAAACAGCAGATACAATATATCAATCAAGAATTAAATGCCCTGAGATAAAAATATTTCCTTCAAACTTCAAAGTATATAGAGAATATTCAAGTAAATTATATAATTTACTATTAGAATATACAGACAAAATAGAAAGATTTAGCATAGATGAATGTTTTTTAGATATGACACAATATTTAATGAATGATACATTATTAAATAAAGCAAAAGAAATAAATAGAAGAGTAAGAGAAGAATTAGGCTTTACAGTAAATATAGGAGTAGCACACAACAAATTATTAGCAAAAATGGCATCAGATTTTCAAAAACCAGATAGAATTCATACTCTATACGAAAATGAAATAAAAAAGAAAATGTGGGGACTACCAGTATCTGAGTTATTTATGTTAGGACGAAAAACAGTTCCTAAATTATATAATATGCAAATAAAAACAATAGGAGACTTAGCTAAAACCAGTAAAGAGATTTTGGCTAAAAAACTTGGAAAACACGGAGTAATGATTTGGGAATATGCAAATGGAATAGATAATACACCAGTAAACTACATAAAAGAAAAACCAAAATGTATAGGAAATTCAGTAACATTACCACAGGATATATCAAATATAGAAAAATTAGAAGAAATTTTATTAGCATTAACAGAACAAGTAACCTTTAGATTAAGAAGACAAAAGATGTTAGCAAATGTAGTAAATGTGCAACTAAGAACAAATAAATTTATAGATACATCACATCAAAAAAAGCTAATAAAAGAAACTTCAAGTACAAAAGAAATCTACACACAAGCCAAAGAATTATTAGAGCAAATGTATATTAGAGGTCAACAAATAAGATTAATAGGTCTAAGAGTAGACGGGTTAGAGGAAAAAGAAAAACAACAAATATCATTATTTGATAATGTAAAAGACGAAAGACAAGAAAAACAAGAAAAATTAGATACTGCAATAGATAAATTAAAGGAGAAGTATGGATATAATTTAATAACAAGAGCAGGTAAAATGGAGGTTGAAAATATAATTAAATTTAGAAAAGATGAAATAAAATAAATTAAAATATATAAAAAAGTTGTAGTTTAAACTACAACTTTTTGTTTTTAGAAAACTTTAAAACATAATATTTAATATCAAAATAACTTACTTCATCAGGCAATATTTCTTTTAAAGGTTTTAACTTTTCACAACCCAATTTATCTATTGCAGAAATTATATCATTTTCATATTGAGTATTAACACATCTAGTTAAATCAATATCAAGGTCATTTTCATAACATTTTAAAAGATGATTTTCAATAGTTGTTTTAGTAAGTTCACGAATATTTGCAATTTCATCAATTGATTTTCCACCATTATATAAATTATATGTAATAATATGAGTTTCTTCCTTTTTTTCTGTAAGAACAAAATCAAAAGAGTTAACTTCACAAGATTTAGAAGAAATATCAATATTATTTTCTATTACATAATTAGAAATAGCATTTAAAAACACTTCTCCATACTGTTCAACTTTATGTGCTCCAATACCATGAATTTGTAACAAACTTTCCACAGTTAACGGAAAAAATGTGGACATCTGTTTTAAGGAAATATCAGCACAGACAATAAAAGGAGGAATATGTAAGTTTTTTGCTATTGACATACGAACAGATTTTAATAAGCTAAATAAATTTTCATCATATTGTAAATCTTCAATATTAGAATTATTATTCATAGTTTTCAATTTGTTGTTATTAGAAACAGATATTTTTTCTATTTTCTTTTTTATAAATACAGATTTATTTTTAAATAATATATCATTAGCAGAAAAAGACAATGATAAAATAGGATATTTATCACCCATAGAAACTATATAACCTTCAGAAATCAAAAAGGAAATAATATTCTTAATAGTGTCTTTAGAGTAATTTTTCATAATTCCATAAGTAGATAAATTATCAAAACCCAATGACCTTATTTTAGCAGAATTTGAACCTTTTAAAACATCAGTAACTAAGCCCATTCCAAATCTCTCATTCATTCTCTTAATGCAAGACAAAATCTTTTTGCTATCAGTTGTTATATCAGTAACCTCAATTTCTGAATTACAATTTCCACAATTATCACATTCATCAAAATTAGGGAATTCGCCAAAATACTCTAACAAATATTTTCTAAGGCATTTATCAGTATTACAATAATCAACTATATCATTTAATTTTTCATATTCATTAGAATGATTCTGATTAGGGTTACCTTGTTCAATTAATAGTTTATTTGTAACAATGTCAGAACGATTAAATAATAAAATACAACTTGCATTATCTCCATCCCTACCACTACGACCAGCTTCTTGGTAATAACTTTCTAAATCACGAGGCATGTTGTAATGAAGTACATATCTAATATTAGATTTATCAATACCCATACCAAAAGCATTAGTAGCAACCATTACACAAGTTTTATCATATACAAAATCATCCTGATTACTTGTTCTTTGCTTTTCTGTCATACCAGCATGGTATTTACTAGCATATATACCAAATTCTAATAATTCATCATAAATTGAATCAACAGTTTTTCTTGTCAAACAATAAATAATACCAGATTTATCTTGATTATTTTTTACATAGTCAAATATAAATTGTTTTCTATTTATAGGAGTTTCCACAGAAAAATATAAATTAGGTCTATCAAAGCCAGTAGTTAAAGTAAAAGGAGTTTGTAAGTGAAGAAGACCTATAATATCTTCTTTTACAATTTCTGTTGCAGTAGCAGTAAAAGCAGCAACTACTGGTCTTGTATCTAAATTTAAGATTATATTTGCAATTTCTGTATAACTAGGTCTAAAATCATGTCCCCATCTAGAAACACAATGAGCCTCATCAATAGCAAACATAGATACATTTAATTGTTTTAATAAATTTAAAAAACTATCAGTAGATAATCGCTCTGGTGCAATATATATAATTTTATAAACATTATTTAATATATTATTAATAGTTTGTGCATAATCAAAATTGCTTAGTGTACTATTAATAAAAGTTGCAGGAATTCCAACTTGATTTAAGTTATCTACTTGGTCTTTCATCAAAGAAATAAGAGGTGAAACAACGATTGTAACACCGTCAAAAATCATGGCTGGTATTTGATAACATATTGATTTACCAGCACCAGTTGGCATTATTCCTAAACAATCTTCCATATTTAAAATATGAGAAATAATATCTTCTTGACCTTGTCTAAAATTTTCATAGCCAAAGTGCTTTTTTAATAGCTCTTTAGCTAATTGCATATTTTTGTCATTCATAAAGTACCTTCTTTCTTTCAGTATTATATACTGAATAAATTATTTAGTAAAGGAGTAAATTTTCATATAATAAAAATACTAGTTTTTATTAAAATAAATATATAATAGCTTGTAGAGAAATAAGTTTTATGTTATATTTATAATGAAATAGAAGAGAGTTGATAAGGAAAGGACTTTTTATATGGAAAGAGAAAATATAGATAAATTATATGAGTTAATAGAAAGAATACCAGCAACTAGTCGAAATAGAGAGAAAATAGAAGAGATAAAAGAATTAATTAATCAAGAAAGATTTAAAGAAGCCATAGACAAAGTAAGAGACTTAGGACAAAATAAAATAAAGATAGTAGGAGCTAGAGATAAAGTAAAGAAAAAAAATATAGAGAACAATGAAGACGATGGAAGATTATTTCCAAAAAAGTTAAGTAACTTGCATCTAGAAAATATTTTTATGGGTCTTCTATTGACAAACCCAAAATCAATTTCAAGATATTATTTTTTATTTGAAGATTGCTTTTTTGAAGATGATAAAATATTAAATATATATAAGAGTGTATTATTTACAGAAGGAGGAAGTTATACACCTGAAATAGCAAAGCAAGGATTTAATTTTTCAAAAGATTCAGAAGAAGTATATCAATTAAAATATCAATTAAAAAAAGCAGTTGCAAATGAAGATTATGATATGGAAAAAATCTATGTAGAGTTAATGAAATTATTCGTTTTAAGAAAAAGTTACATAGGAAATCCAATTAAAAGTATACAACAAAGAATAGTAGATATTATAGATTATAAATTATATGATCAAATGTCAGTAGAAGAAGTTGAAAGTGCAGTAAATCAAGTAACGGTTACAGAAAAATTCAAACAATCAATTTTAAATAAAGATTTAACAGGTTTTTTAGAAGAAGGAAATAATAACCTAACAAATGGACTAGACTTACCTTTTTCAATATTAACAGAAGTATTTAAAGGAATAAGAAAGGGAGAAACAATGGCATATGCAATGCCATCAAACTCAGGAAAAAGTAGGTTTGCAATAAATATTGCAGCATATACAGCATTTGTAAATAAGAAAAAAGTATTAATGATATCTAATGAAATGTCAGAAGAAAAAATGAAACTATGTCTAATAACTACAATTTTAAATAATCCAGAATTACAAAAATTACATGGACAAAAATTACATAAATCAGAAAACGAAATATTAGATTTTAAATTTAGACCAGATAATATAGAAGAAGCAATTTTAGATGAAGATGGATTTATTTTAAAAGGAGAAAAAGAAACTCATAGAGAATTTATAGAAAGATTATCAAAAATATCTACTGAATTTAATAGAACAATAGAAGCAACAGATTGGGTAAATAAACAAATAAATAATTCAATATATTTTATAAATATAACAGACCATACAAATGATGAACTAAAAAAAGTAATAATGAATTACTATTATAAAGAAAAAATAGAATATGTATTTTATGATACATTAAAAACAGACACAGCAAATATTGGAAATGGTGAGGAAATAAAAAGAACAGCAACAATATTATCAAATATAGCTCAAAACTTTGGAATATTTATATGTTCTTCTTTACAATTATCAGAAACATCAACATTACCAATTAATCTAGATATAAATGATTTAGCTGTAAGTAGAACTGTAAAAGAAGTTTTAGACACCTTATGTTTAATAAAACAAATAAATAGAGATACTTATGAAAATTATGAATATTCATTAAAAGAAGTAGACACAGAATTTTATGATTTAAAAAGATATGAAGACCCAGATGTAAGATATTATTCATGTATAGTAGATAAGAACAGAGCTGGTCCAAAACCTAAATTAGTATTTAGATTAAATTTAGCATATAATAGTTGGGAAGAATTAGGATATTTAAGATTAAAGCAAAATAAAGACAATTAATAAATAAGTGAAATAGAAATAGTAGTAATAGAAAAAGAAAAAATTACTACTATTTTTAAAATAAAAAAGGGGATTAAAAAGTAAAATTTATAAAATAAATTTTATTTTATAGCTTAATTATAAAAAAATAAATGTAAAAAATCCATCGAAAAATGTAGAATAACTAAAATAATTTAATGAAATTGAAGTCAAAAAAGGTAAAAGAATAAAAATAAAGTAAGCAAAAGGAAGTAAAATAGCAAAACATAGCAAATCATGTAAAATAATGCGATGAAAAGTCCTTGAAAAACCTTGATTTCAGTAGTATCATGAAGAGGTGCTGAAGAAAAAGGAGGAAATATGAAAACATTTTTTGGTGGAAAATTTATTGAAAAAGAAACATTAAAGGAGGTAGGAATTTCATATCCAATAAAATTAGAATATTATAAAGATATACATTCAGATGAATTTATAAGAACAAATGGTGCTAAATATGGAATAAGTGTGGTAAAAACTTCATATATTCCAAATAACACATTAATTGAAAACAAGGATGTAGAATATCTTTCAAATGATGAAAGGAAAATAGAAAAGATATTAGAAATATTTAAGGAAAATGAAGTAACTCCAATAGGAGTTGAAGATGTATTGAATGAGTTAAAAGTAAAAATGTTCTAAATATGAAGTATAATAATGTTAAATATTAGGCTGTCATAAATATAAAATTTGATATTAGTTAAATATTAAAGTTTATATTAAATGGCAGTCTATTGATTATTGAAAGATGTTATATTTAAAGCTTAATAATAGATTAGTAGTGTTTCAATTATTATTAAATTGTAATTATAGTGAAAAGATAATGTGATTTAATAACCAATATTGTAAAATTAATATAAAAACTTGCAAAATAAGTAATTTTAAGCTAGAATACTATAAGGAAAGAAGCAAAACTTATTTTTGTTTTGTGTTATAAAATGAAAAAAGCATGGCAGTTAAGTACAAAATAAAAAATAGTTTAACATAAAAATACAAACAAGGAGGGCAATAATGGCTGATAAATTAATAATAGTAGAATCACCAGCAAAGGCCAATACCATAAAGAAGTTTTTAGGAGGAAGTACAAAGGTAGTTGCTTCAATGGGACATATTAGAGATTTACCAAAATCAAGAATAGGAATAGATATTGAAAATGACTTTGAGCCTCAATATATAAATATAAGGGGAAAAGGAGATTTAATAAAATCACTAAAAAAAGATGCAAAAAGTGCAAAGAAAATATATATTGCAACTGACCCTGACCGTGAGGGAGAAGCAATAGCATGGCACTTAGCAACTATATTAAATGAAAATAAAGAAAAAATAACAAGAGTAACATTTAACGAAATAACAAAAACAGCAGTACAAAAAGCAATAAAAGAACCACGAGATATAGATGTTAATTTAGTAGATGCACAACAAGCAAGAAGAGTTTTAGACAGAATAGTAGGATATAAAATGAGTCCAGTATTATGGAAAAAGGTAAGAAGAGGACTATCAGCAGGAAGAGTACAATCAGTAGCAGTAAAATTAATTGTTGATAGAGAAAATGAAATAGAAAACTTTATACCAGAAGAATACTGGAATATATATGCAAATTTACAAGACGAAGAAACTAAAAAAGAATTTGAAGCACATTTTTATGGTAAAAATGGAAAAAAACAGGAAATACATTCTGGGGAAGAAGTAAATGAAATATTAGAAAATATAAGTAAAGCAAAATACATAGTAAGTGAAGTAAAAAAAGGTGAAAAGAAAAGAACACCAGCACCACCATTTACTACAAGTACAATGCAACAAGAAGCTTCAAGAAAATTAGGTTTTACATTAAAAAAGACAATGTCTGTTGCACAAGGATTATATGAAGGAGTAAAAATACCAGAAAAAGGAACAGTAGGACTTATAACATATATGAGAACAGACTCAACAAGAATATCAGAAGAAGCAAGAGCAATTGCGAAAGAGCAAATAACATCTATATATGGAGAAAACTATTATGAAAATAGATATTATAAAGCAAAAAAAGATGCACAAGATGCTCATGAAGCTATAAGACCAACATATATAGACATTACACCAGATCAAATAAAAGACAGTTTAACAAAAGATCAATATAAATTATATAAATTAGTATATAATAGATTTCTAGCAAGTCAAATGAAACCAGCAGTTTATGATACAATAGCAGTAAATATAAAAGCAAATGAGTATGATTTTAAAGCAAATGGTCAAACTATTAAATTTAAGGGATTTATGACCTTATATGTAGAAGGAACAGACGGAAAAGAAAAAGAAGAAGAAGGAACATTACCAGACTTAAAAGAAAAACAAGAAGTAAAACTAAAAAAGATAAATCCAAAACAAAGTTTTACAGAACCACCAGCAAGGTATACAGAAGCAAGTTTAGTAAAAGCATTAGAAGAAAAAGGGATAGGAAGACCAAGTACATATTCTCCAACAATAACAACAATACTAGAAAGAAGATATATAGAAAAAAAACAAAAACAATTAGCTCCAACAGAATTAGGAAAAATAGTAAATAAACTACTTACAGAAAACTTTGCAGATGTAGTAAATGTAGAATTTACAGCAAAAATAGAAAATGAATTTGACGAAATTGCAGAAGGACATGAACAATGGAAAAAAATGATAAGAGAATTCTATGGACCATTTGAAAAAGAAATAGAAAAAGTAGAAAAAGAATTAGAACATGTAGAACTAGTTGATGAAGTTTCAGATGTAAAATGTGAAAAATGTGGAAGAATGATGGTCTATAAATATGGAAGATATGGAAAATTCTTAGCATGTCCAGGATATCCAGAATGTAAAAATGCAAAACCTATCGTAGAAACAATAGATGTACCATGTCCAAAATGTGGAGGAACAGTACAAGTAAGAAAAACAAAAAGAAAGAGAAATTACTATATATGTGAAAATAATCCAAAATCTTGTGACTACATTTCATGGAATAAACCAAAAAAAGGAGAAAAGTGGAATCCAGAAGAAGCAGAAGAAGTAAAAAAAGAAACAGAAAGTAAGAAAAAGAAAACTACTAGAAAAAAGAGAACAACTAAAAAGAAAGCATAGGTAAAAGTGGCTGTCCTAAAATATAAAAAATATTTCTGGGATAGCTTTTTATTGTATATGAAAAAACTATAAGATTTTTTATTTTCACAATACAAAGTATATTAAAAAATAAAAAAAGAGTAAAAATTAAAATAAAGTTAGCAAATAATGTGTAAAAAAAGTTAAAAAAATAACAAAAAACGTGTAAAAATAGAGAGAAAATCCTAAAAAAACGTGTATTTATTTTCTGCATATGATATAATATATAAAAGGAGATGAGAAAAATGTATAGAAGAATAATGGAAGAATTAATAAAATGGAAAAAATGTAAAGAAAGAAAGCCTTTAATACTACGAGGAGCAAGGCAAGTAGGAAAAACATATATAATAAAACAGTTTGGAGAAGAAAACTATGACGGAGTTGCTTATTTTAACTTTGATCATGATACACAACTACAAAATATGTTTGAAACTACAAAAGATCCTAAAAGTATATTAGAACAATTATCTTTTGTTTATGGCAAAGCAATTTTACCTGAAAAAACACTAATTGTTTTTGATGAAATACAAGAATGTCCAAATGCATTAAATTCTCTAAAGTATTTTGAAGAAGAAGCAAAAGAATATCATATAGTAAGTGCAGGATCATTGCTTGGAATTAGACTATCGCATACATCTTTTCCAGTAGGTAAAGTAGATTTTTTAGATATGTATCCTATGACATTTACAGAGTTCTTAGAGGCTGATGGGCAAAAAAATTTAGTTAATTATATGGACTCAATAAAAAAAATAGAAAATATTCCAGACATATTTTTTAATAAATTAAGTGAAAAATTAAAGGCATATTTCATAATAGGAGGTATGCCAGAAGTTGTAGATTCATGGACAAAATATAAAGATATGGAAAAAGTAAACAAAATACAAGATAATATATTAAAATCTTATGAAAGTGATTTTTCTAAACATACGACAAATGTAGAAGCAAATAGAATTTCTATAATTTGGAATAGTATACCATCTCAAATCTCAAAAGAGAATAAAAAATTTTTATATCAGGTTGCGAAAAACGGAGCTAGAGCAAGAGAATACGAAGGTGCCGTAAATTGGTTAAGAGATGCAAATGTAGTAAATAAAATATATAATGTAACAAAGCCTAGTATGCCACTTATTGGATATAATGATTTGGCGTCATTTAAAATGTATTTAAATGATGTAGGACTATTGAGAAAGAAAACAGATTTAGATAGTAAGGTTATTATAGAAGAAAATAAATTATTTCAAGAATTTAAAGGTGCTTTAACAGAAAACTATGTATTACAAACATTAGTTGCAAACGGACTAAAGCCCTATTACTATACTTTTGATAATAAATATGAAATAGACTTTATAATTCAATATCAAAATGAAATAATTCCTATTGAAGTAAAATCAGGAAAAAGTGTGAATAATACAAGCTTAAAGGTATATAATGAAGTTAATAAACCAAAAACAAGAATTAGATTGTCAATGAAAAATTTAAGTAAAGATGATAATTTAATAAATATACCATTATTTATGATAGAATATTTAAAAGAATTTATAGAGATTTAAAATAAGTTATTTTAGAAATAATAAATTAGTACACCTAGAACAAGTAAAATAATGATAAAATCTAAAAATAAAGGAGTATAACACATCAAAAATTAAAAAGAAAGGGATTGATCAATTACATAGATTAATATTTCTATATAATTGATTATACGAGAAAAGTATGGTTAATACAAAGTCATATAAAGAGGGGAAAGTATGAAATTAGGTATAATAACAGACATTCATAGTAATATTATTGCTTTAAATGAAATATTAAAAGAATTTGAAAAAAGAAAAATTGAAAAAATAATTTGTTGTGGCGATATAATAGGAATAGGACCAAGACCAGAAGAAGTAGTGCAAGCATTAATGCAAGTGAGTGATAAGTTAATAGCAGTTAAAGGTAATCATGAAAAATATTTATTAGATGGATTACTAGTAAATGTGCATAATGATAAAAGAGAGATGAGCTTAGAAGAAATTCAAAATCACAAATGGATTCATAGTAGAATAAGTGAACAATCAAAAAAATTTTTAAAAAATTTAACAACATATAAAACTATAGAAATAGAAAACAAAAAAATATTTATAACTCACTATCCGATGAATAAAGAAGGTAAATACAAGGAACATATAAAAAATCCTACATTTGAAGAAAATAAAGAAATGTTTAGTGATGTTAATGCTGATATTTATGTATATGGTCATACTCATGTACCCTGTATAAATAATAGAGAAAATAAATGGTTTATAAATGTTGGTTCATTAGGTTGTCCATTGCAGAGTAATATAGAAAATGCGGGAGTATTAGATATAAAAGATGATAAAATAAATTTTGAGCAGTTAGATATTTCATATAATGTTGATAGAGTTATAAAAGATATTAAAAAATTGAAATTTCCATTTTATGAAGGAATATTAAAAATATTTTATGGAGATAGATAACAAAAGAAAGTATAGTATGAAAATCAGCTAATATAAAATATGGAGTTTAGTAAAAAGCACTAGACTCTTTTTTGATTGGTTGTAAAAGACATAAAAATATTTTATGTATGATTTTTAAATTAATAAATTATATGTTTGGATATATGCACAGATAATGGAGTAGATACATTTCAAAAAACAAATAATAACAATATTTGACTATTTTTAGCAGCAGTAAATGATATGTATACAAAAGATATTTATAAAAAAGTAATAACTTCAAATAAAAAGCATAAACTGATAATAGCTTTTACCTGGAGGGATTAATATGTTTTTAGTATTTGATAAACAAAAAATCTATGCATACCTTATAGTATTTGTAACAGTATTATCATTATTTTTTATGGCAGGAACGATAAAAACAGAAGACAGCGTAGAGACATCAGCAAAACAAGAAAAATTATTACCTATATATAATGTAGAAACTAAAGAAAAGAAAGTTGCATTAACAATGAATTGTGCATGGAATGCAGACGACATAGACAAAATTTTAAATACATTAAAAGAAAACAATGTAAAAATAACATTTTTCATAGTAGGAGATTGGATAGACAAATATCCAGAAGCAGTGAAGAAAATAAAAGAAGCAGGACATGAAATAGGAAGTCATAGCAATACACATCCACATGTAAATAACCTAAGTTATGAAGAAAATATAAAAGAAATAGAAGAAAGTTGCAAAAAAATAGAACAAATAACAGGAACAAAATCAACATTATATAGAGCACCATATGGAGAATACAATTCAACAGTAATAAAATCAGCACAAGATAAAAAACTATATCCAATACAATGGAATTTAGACACATTAGACTATACAGGACTAACAGGAGAAGAAATGTGGAATAGATTAAAAAGCAAACTAAAAGAAGGAGATATAATTTTAACACACAATGGAACAAAACATACAGCAGATAGTTTAGATATGCTAATAAAAAATATAAAGCAAAAAGGATATGATGTAGTAAGAATTTCAGATTTAATATACAAAGAAAATTATAAAATAAATATAAATGGTACACAAGTTAAAAATAATTAGTGTATAAATTTTCCAAAAGAGGAAATACTTATTATATAAAATTTTAAGGGGAAAAGGGCAATGCATTTTATAGGAATATTTACAGATAATAAAAATTTTGAACTTATAAAAGGAAAGCTATTAAAAAACTTAAATAGTGAAAAATTTAATATAATAAATATCAATAAAAACAATATAGAAAATTTTAAGCATATATTATTTGAAACAATAGTATTTTGCAATAATACGAAAATATCAGAAAGTTATAATAGTATAATAGAAGAAATCTGTAGTAATGCAAAATACATAATTATAAATGCAGATGAAGGAATAAAAATAAATCTTCTAAAATATAAAAAGACAAATATTATAACATATGGACTTAATCATAAATCTACTATAACAATTTCTAGTGTTAATGATAATAATATACTAATATCATTACAAAGAAATATAGAAAATATAAATAAAATAATAATAGAAATGGGAGAAAGCCTAATAAAAAAAGAAGAAAAAAGTATATTAAACCTACATGATTTGTTAGTTATATTTGCAATTTTGCTGATATATAATTAAAAAATAGGTTAAAATTACAGAAATATTATAAAAATGTTACAAAAATATTACAAAAAAGTTACAAATTTAACTTTTTATGTAGACAAAACCGAAAAAATATTGTATAATAATAAATGTAAGTTAACAGAGCGTAAGGAAAAATATACGATTGATAAATAAAATTTAAGGAGGAAGAAAGTTGGATACAAATTATTTAGAAAACAACTATTTAACATTAGTTGGAAAAGTTACAGGAGAAAAAAAATTCAGTCATGAAATTTATGGAGAGAGATTTTACATTTTTAATTTATCAATACCTCGTTTAAGTGGTATTTCTGATATTATACCAATTACAATATCAGAAAGATTAATAGGTGAAGATACATTAAAAGAAGGAAAACACTTATTAGTAAAAGGACAATTTAGATCATATAATAGTTATGAAAGTGAAAAAAACAGATTAATATTAACAGTATTTGCTAAGGATGTAAGAGAAGTTGAAGAAAGCGAAGAACAAAGTGAAAATGAAATGGTAAAAAAAGATACAATAACTAATGAAGTAGTATTAGTTGGTTACATCTGTAAAAAACCAATTTACAGACAAACACCATTTGGAAGAGAAATAGCAGATATATTATTAGCAGTAAATAGAGCATATAACAAATCAGACTATATACCATGTATAGCTTGGGGAAGAAATGCAAGATTTTGCCAAAACTTAGAAGTTGGTTCACAAATTAAGTTAATAGGTAGAGTTCAATCAAGAACTTATGAAAAGAAACATGAAGATGGAACAGTAGAAGAAAGAATTGCATATGAAGTTTCAGTAGGAAGCTTAGAAGTAATAGAAGAAAAAGAAGAGGAATCAACAGTAGAAGAGGGAAATCAAGAAGCTGTGTAATAGATATTTAGCAAATGATATAAAAAATTTGAAAAAGTAATTAAGCAAATTTTTTATATCGTTTGTTTTTTATGTTTTAAAACCATTATTTTAATTGATAAAAGCTAGTTTTTTTATAATAAATTTGATATAATCTCATAAAAGACTTTTGGAGGTAGATAAATGAAAAAAGAAAAAACAACTAAAAAGGTTCAACATCAAGAAGAACAAAATTTAGCAACAAAAGATAAATCAAGTAAGATTTTTTTTATTGTTGCAATCATTCTAATTGCTATGTTTAGTTTAGCATTAACACCAGTAACATTACAAAACGACACATATTATACAATCGAAATAGGAAAACAAATAATGGAAACAGGAATAGATATGCAAGACCATTTTTCTTGGCATCAAGATTTAGCATATACATATCCTCATTGGTTATATGATTTGATTACATATCAAATTTACTCAAGTTTTGGAATGACAGGAATATTTGTAACAACTTGCATATTATCAATGATACTTGGAGTTTCGTTGTTTTTAATAAATAATAAAATAACGAAAAATCAAGTAGTTTCATTCTTAATATCAGTAGGTGTAATGTATTTAATAAAAGATTATATAGCAGCTAGAGCACAACTTGTAACATTTATATTATTTATATGGATGATTTATTGCATAGAAATGTTTTTAAAAGGAAAAAAGAAACGATATGCAATAGGAATAGTAGGAATTTCAATATTAATTGCTAATTTACATGTTGCAGTATGGCCATTTTTATTTGTATTATTCTTACCATATATAGCAGAATATATAATAGCGTCATTAGCTGATGTAATAATTTATAGAAAAGATGAAAAGAGAATATTAGAACTAAAAATAAAACACCTAAAAACTAAAAATATAAAACATGAAAAACTAGAGGCTTTAGAAGAAAAATTAATAAAATTAAATGAACATATAGATAGAGTAAAAATAAAAAGAGCTAAAGAATTAGAAAATCCATATAAAATAAAATTAGTTAAAAATAAAAATATAAAATGGTTAATATTAATAATGATAATCTGCTTATTTACAGGATTAATAACACCATTGGGTGACACACCATATACATATTTAGCAAAAACAATGCAAGGCAATACAACACAAAACATAAATGAACATTTACCAATGACAATTATTGAGCAACCAGAAGTATTATCAACAATAATAATATTTTTAGCAATATTAATATTTACTAAAACTAAGATAAGACTAAATGATTTATTTATGATAGGGGGCTTATGCTTTTTAATGCTAATGTCAAGACGACAATTATCAATGTTTGCACTAGTAGGATCAATAATATTAAATAAACTAATATGTGATATGATAAAAATATATAATAAAGAACCTAAAAATAATGACAAGAAAAAAAGCATAAATAAATTAGCATTTTTAGGAATGATAATAATAATGTCAATAATGAGTTATCACTTTGCAGAAGAAAAATCAGGAGACCATTATATAGATGAAACAACATATCCTGTACAAGCATGTGATTATATATTAAATAACATAGACTTAGGAACAGCAAAATTCTATAATGAATACAATTATGGAAGTTATATGATATATAGAGGAATACCAGTATTTATAGACTCAAGAGCAGACTTATATGCTCCAGAGTTTAGTGGAAAAGAAGAGGACATATTTATGGACTTCATAAATGTATCAAGTATAGGAGATTTCTATGAAGACATATTTGAAAAATATGGAATAACACATGCAATAATGTATAAAGATGCAAAAATAAGTATGATAATAGACAAGACAAAGGATGAAAACTATAAAAAGATTTATGAAGATGATTATTTTGTAATATATGAAAGATTAAATGCATAAATGAAAGGAAAATAATGAAAGAATTAGAAGTTATTGAACAGGTAAGTAAAAGAATAGATGCATATATGGCTGAAAAATATGAGGATATTTCTAGAGTAGCAATACAAAGGTTAATAGAAACAGGGAAAATATTAGTAAATGGCAAAAAAGTAAAAGCATCATATAAAGTGCAAGTAAATGACAAAATAACAATGGAAGAAGAAAAAGCAGTTGAAGTAGAATTAAAAGCACAAGATATTCCAGTAGAAATAATTTATGAAGATAGAGATATAATTGTTGTAAATAAGCCAAAAGGAATGGTTGTTCACCCAGCAAATGGAAATCCAGATGGAACTTTAGTAAATGCAATAATGGCAATATGTAAAGATTCCTTATCAGGAATAGGTGGAGAGATAAGACCAGGAATAGTACACAGACTAGATAAAGACACATCAGGAATTTTAATAGTAGCAAAAAATGATAAAGCACATATAAACTTAAGTGAACAAATAAAAGAACATAAAGTAAAAAAGATATATATAGCCTTGGTAAAAGGAATAGTAAAAGAAAATAATGCAACAATAAATATGCCAATAGGAAGAAGCGAAAAAGACAGAAAAAAAATGGCAGTTACAAAAAAGGGAAAAGAAGCTATAACACATTTCAAGGTCTTAAAAAGATATGATAAATATACATTACTAGAAATAAATATAGAAACAGGAAGAACACATCAGATAAGAGTACATTTATCACAAATAGGATATCCAATAGTAGGTGATGAAGTATATTCAAAAGGCAAAAATGAATGGAATATAAAAGGACAATGTTTACATGCAAAATCTTTAGATTTTAAGCATCCAGTTACTAATGAGAATATGCATTTAGAAGCTAAAATTCCACAATATTTTGAAAAGATATTAGAAGAATTAAAAGAAAGAGAAAAAGAATATTAAATAAAAGAAAGGTCTAATAAATTCATTTTGAATTAATTAGAAAAGATATAATGGAAAATAAAGAAGCAATAAGATTACAGAAATATATGGCAGAAGCAGGAATAGCATCGAGAAGAAAAGCAGAAGAATTAATCTTAGAAGGAAAAGTAAAAGTAAATGGAAAAATAGTAGATGAACTAGGAATAAAAATAGTGCCAAATAAAGATATAGTTGAGTACAATGGAAAAAAAGTAGTTCTAGAAAAAGAATATGTATATATATTATTAAACAAACCTATTGGATATGTAACAACAGTAAAAGACCAATTTAACCGTGATTCTATTTTAGATTTAGTAAAAACTAATAAAAGAATAGTACCAGTAGGAAGACTAGATATGTATACATCAGGAGCAATAATTTTAACAAATGATGGTGACTTTGTGTATAAAGTAACACATCCAAAGCATGAAATAGAAAAAACCTATACTGTTACAATAAAAGGAATAGTAAAAAGCAATGAAGTAGAAGAATTAAAAAAAGGAGTAAAAATAGAAGATTACATTACAAAACCAGCAAGAGTAAAAATCCTAAAAACAGACGAAGAAAAAAATATTTCAAGATTAGAAATAACAATACATGAGGGAAAAAACAGACAAGTAAGAAAAATGTGTGAAGCAATAGGACATAAAGTATTAGCTTTGCATAGAAGTAAAATAGCAGGAATAGGAGTAAAAGACTTAGAACTTGGAAAATGGAGATATTTGACTAGGAATGAAGTTAAGAAAATTTTGAATGAGAAGTAAATAATCAAATAAAACTTATAATTGAAATAATTAATAAAATATAAAATTAAAATGATAAAAAGTTACTTATAAAATAAATAAGTAACTTTTTTGAAATTAGACGCTGAAAATGGTTGATAATTATGGTTTTTTTAGATTTTTGACTACTCATTTCATTCAGAAAGAATTGGTAAGGTTTTCTAATGAGCCTCTCTCACTCAGACCCTTTCATACTTCAAGTACCGTGAGCATTCCTCATTTGAAAACCTAACCAATTCTAATCTTCATTCCAATCGAACGTAAAAAATCTAAAAAAGCCATAATTAACAACCATTTTCAGCTACTCTACAATAAATAATATTATAAAGTAATAATTTTTACACAAATTACTGGAAAAATATTGAAATTATTTTGAAAATATGATATTAATATACATAATAAATTGCAAATTTAAAATAAAAATTTAATATAATAAAAGGAGGTTGCTTATTGTATTATTTTAATTATAATGATTATATAAAAACGATACATACAATAAATTTAAATAATATATCATTATTATCAGAAGAAAAGACAAAATATGCAATAAACCAAAGAGAAGAAATATATAGAAAATTTATAAAACAAACATTACACAATAAATTAATAATTTCAAAAATAATAAATATTTTTTTATCAGAGAAGAGAAAAATTTTATCTAATAACTTAAAACTTTATTCTAAAATTAATTCAAAAGCTTATAGCTATAATTCAACAATATTTTACTTAAAACAAAATCCAAATATTTTTTTCTTAATAATATACCAAAACAAAATAGATACAAATTTACAATATAAAACACTAATTGAGTGTACAAAGATAATAAAGAAATGGAGAAAAACAAACAATAGTAAAGAGAATAAATTACCCATTGTTATACCTATAATTATTTACATAGGAAAAGAAAAATGGAATATACAAAAAGAAATAAAAGACTTTAAAACTACTACTTTTGGAAAGAATAATATGAATTTTAATTATAATTTTATAGATATAAATAGAGTAATGAAAAATAAACAAGTAAAAGAAGCAATAGAAGAATTAATTTGTATAGAGAATTTTAGATTACGATTGGATTAGGATAAGACATTTTAGAAAAATAAAATTATTAATTATATTAAAGAAACAACAAATTCATAAAATAGACTCTAGTAAAAAAGAATAAAGATTATAGTGTTGTTTTGCCAAAAAAATGAAAGAAGGGTAATCACACAATTGTATGATTACCCTTAGATGTCATACTAGAAATGTACTTTTAGTATAATTGAAAAGATTATAAATTATGTCTGCATTTAAAATCTTTAAGAAATGCCTTATATGTAGCCTTTGAAACATCAATATCATTATAATCATAAAATCTTTTTGAATAAATCAATTCACAATTATTCTCAGAATATAAAGAAATCATTTTGTAGTGAGCAAAAGTAATATAGTCTAGTTTTTTTGAGGCAATGAAAACATCATCTCCTATTTTTAGCTCTATAACTCCATCTGTATATTCTATTCCATCAGAATATACACGGATACTTAAAGTATTAGTATGAAATCCCGATAGTAATAACTTATTTGCAATTCTCCTTGCAGGAAACAAAGTTCTTATTTTAGAATTAGAGTGCTTAACAAGATTAGTATTGCTAGGAAAATATTGTTTTAAATAATGAACTTTAACACCATACATTCTAGCTTTTAATACCATAGTTTTGTCAGATGTCAGTAAAGTGACATTGCTTTTGTTTTCGGCACAATAATGAACAATACAATCATCAGGAGTATCGAAAGTTTCATCAATTAAAACAGTTTCAAAACTAGTGTAATTTTCTGCAGCTAAAGCTAAGATATGTCTTGCATCTATTCCTTGAGAATCATTAAATTTCTGCATTCTTTCTAATTCTTTAATTGTAATACTTGTTAAAATAATTTTTGAATTTGTAGCACATATTTTAGAAATATCATCTTGTAAAGATTTGATACCTGTGATAGATGCATCAATAACATATCCCTCAACTAATTTTTTCGGAATAGTAGATTCTGTTTTTATTGGTTGAGTAATTGTTCCTATATTAGATACTTTTTTTGATTTCTTTTCTACTTTCAACCTAGCTTTTTCTTCTGATTTATCTAATGTCTCTTGATTCTTTTTCCCTGTTTTTTTAATTTCAGCTTGTTGTTTATTAACAACTAATTGTTCCTTAATCCGTTTAAAAATTGTTGGATGTTTTCGCATTGTTGTATTAATTTCTGCATAAGATAAGTTTGTTGCCCTTTCAATATCTTTTAAGCTTGTTGCTACTTTTGCAGCTTCTTTGATTCTTTTACAATCTTTCTCAATCTCTTTTTGTGTTCTTTTTGTAGATGCCATAATAAAGTCTCCTTTTGATATAATTTATTAATATAAAAAAGATTTTAAAGTATTAAATACTAAAAGTTATCCTCCTTTCATTTGCTCATAGTGAACTTTTCAACTATTTACTGTAATAACAGTTACAAATTAATTATAACACAATTTTGTCTAGATGTAAATTTTGGGGATTATGAAGTATGAGTTTTTATGACTGGGGATTGCCCTAGATTTCAATATTTTTAAGCTTTAA